>JBDKKX010000340.1:0-6423 GCA_039795795.1 Bacteroidota bacterium
TAAAAAAAATCCGTACGAATCGATGAAATCCGTAAAATCCGTACATCCGTTCGTATCCCAATGTATCCCAATTTGTAACCTACTTTTTGCATCGAATGAAACATCCCAAAAAATCCGCGTAAATTCGTAAAATCCGTGTCCTCCGTGTTTCCATTCGCTCTACCCCTTTTTTGTCCCGTACTAAGGGATTATTTGGATTGCAATCTGGATAATCCTAAAAAATCAATCTTATTTAATCCCCAAAAATCCCATTTAATCCGAATTCTAACGATTTTTAACTAAGTCATCTGCCAACTGGTTCAAATAACACTCCAAATTAGAATAAGTGCTATATCCCGTCAATCGAATGCTCAAAATCATCCCATTATGGTCTGGAATCGTATGGTCTAAACCATATTTAATTTCCCACTCATCGGGCATTCCATCGCCGTCGGTATCCAAGGGATAAGGCGGCGGTGTTGTATAATCCATTTTAAATACGTCTTTATAATAATCTGTCCCATCCACCAAATTGCTATCAGGCTTTCCAGCCGAAACAAAGGACAATAATCGGCGGGTCAAAGGGTCTCGACGGTCGCTGCTAAATGCGTTAAACGCACCCACTTGACGGGTCATATACCATTTCAAAGAATCAGATGCAGTGCGTGTAATGGCTGGAAATGGATACGGTTCTTTCAAAAGGACGGCTGTACCCATTTGTTTATTAGGATGATTGCCTTCTTCTGCAAAATCATTACAACATGTAAATAATTGATAATCCGTATATTGCGGGAATCGTTCCATTCGATTATCATTTACATACAAATTGTTTTTATAAACATCTAAGAAATGGTTGTGAAACATGCCCCCATTATAACTCGCTCGACCCACCGCATAATTCCCAATCATATTGGCATTTAAACCATAATCAGCTCGTTCTGGTTCGGCGGGGTCGAAACCTGAATTGAACCCAACGTGTGTGGGTATATCCCAAAATAAATTATAAGATAATTCTATATTTAAAGGATTGATTAGACAGTCTTTATCATCAGGGCGTTCCGCACTGCGTTCACCACTGATTTCGGGCATTCGACCGCCGATTCGATTCCACATATTATGATGAATGGAAATAGAATCTTGTCTTTTGTCCGTTACCGAGTAATTCAACAACATACCACTACGTTCAAAATGTTCTCCCATGCCTTCTGCCAACAAACTGTTTTGAATAATAATATTTCGACTTCGTGAAATTTGAACATTTTCGTCGGTGGCATGGGTGAAATTGCAATGGTCGAGGATGACATTTTTCACCCCATCCAAGCGCAATGCGTCACCATCCAGCCAGCCCGTAGCAGGACGAACGGCATTTTCAGAAGGTCTGCTACTCAAATGGCGTACAATTACATTGTTAGGATGGCGTTCGGGATGATACCAACTGTCAAAAATCAAATTCCGCACGATAATGCCGCCCGGTGAAGTTTGCCCTGCAATGTAACAATCGCCTTCGACGACTTCTGCCGCGCAGTCAATCACACCACTCACTTTAAACAAAATGTATTTAAAACCAGGCGTTTTCAACGCTTCATTCAACGAACCCGCGCCAGAACAATTCAAATTGGTGACAAAAATGACTTTTCCACCGCGTCCTCCTGTAATGGTCATTGCGCCAAACCCTTCGGCAGTAGGAAACGCAGGGATACTTTGTGCTATCAATAAATGGTTGATTAACAGCAAATTGAATAGAAAATATTTTTTCATGTCTTTAATTATAATTTCTTCTGTAAATTTAAAACTGTAAAAATATCACTTTGGTTTCAAAAAACGAAAATTTGAAGGATTTAAAAATAACATAACACTTTTGTATTACTAAATAAATTTATTTTTTTCTTATCTTGCGCCCCGATGGATTTTTCTTTCAAGAAAATACATAATATTTATATGAAAAAAAACTTTTTTAACAGCATTTTATTAGGAATACTCTGTTTATCAAGTCCTTTGGCGGCGCAGGAAATCGTCGTGACAGGCACGGTCACAGAAGCAGAGGTAGGGGAAACCTTGCCAGATGTCAATATTATCGTCAAAGGTACTTCAACAGGAGTGAATACGGACGTTTTTGGCAAATATTCTATCAAAGTCAAGCCCGACCAAACTTTGATTTTCAAGTATGTGGGCTACAAGGAGCAGGAAATTGCGGTCAATGGCAAGCAATTGATAAATATCGTCCTGCAACCCCAAACGACTTTAGTTTCGGAATTAGTGGTGGTCGGTTATGGGGTTCAGAAAAAAAGCCAAATTACGGGGGCGATTGCTTCGATTCAAAACAAAGATTTTAAAGATCAACCCGTTTCTAATTTGGCGGGGAGCATTCAAGGTCGGGTTTCGGGCATGAATGTGACAGTGCCATCGGGTACGCCGGGGGCGGGTTTGCTCGTGAATGTGCGCGGCAATAACGGTCCGCTTTATGTGGTGGATGGGATTCCGTTGTTGAGCGAGAGTCAATCCGCGCTTACTACCTCGTTCGATTTGCAGGGGAAATCGACGGGTTCGGGTCAAACGTTGAGTTCGGTTTCGGACATCAATCCGAATGATATTGAAAGTGTGGAAATTTTGAAAGATGCGTCTGCGGCGGCGATTTATGGGGCGCGGGCGGCGAATGGGGTTGTCCTCATCACCACGAAGCGGGGTAAATCGGGTAAAACGGAGGTCAATCTCAGTGCTTACTCGGGAGTTCAGCAGGTGGGGCGGATGATTGAATTCATGTCTGCGTCGGAAATGCGCGAGTTGGTGGAAGAAGCGCGCAAAAATGATTTGGCGGCTTACAATAAAGACCATACTATATTTGGTGCTGGTTTCGACCCAACTGTGTTGACGGCTCCGTTAACGGGTTTTGATTTGGCGAAAAGTGCCAATACGGATTGGCTGCGTGCAGTAACGCGAACCGCCCCTATCCGCAATTATGAATTTTCGATGCGCGGTGGGAATGATAAAACGCGTTTTTTCACGAGTGCGGGCTATTACGACCAAACGGGGATTGTCATTGAGAATTATTACAAGCGTTTCAATTATCGTTTGAATTTAGACCATAATTTGTCTGACAAATTCACAATTGGAGCGAATATTAGTGCGACTTATTCTAAAAATCGCCGTAGTTTCAATGATGATACGTTTACAGGGACGATTACGAATGCTTTGGGCGCATCTCCATTTATGCCTGTTTATGACAAGGATGGTTCGTATTCCAAGTTTGAAAATTATGAATCCAGTTGGCTTTCGGATAATCCTGTGAAATCGGCGAAGGAAATTCGGGCTTATACCACAGGCAATCGATTTTTGGGGACGGCGTATGGCGAATATAATTTTGCTAAAAACTTAAAATTCAGAACTTCCTTTTCAACGGATGTTGCGCTTGCATTTGATAATCAATTCAAATCGGCTTTGACTTCGGATGCTTCGTCGGTTGGCGGAGAGGCGCATGAAGCGACTTTTCGGAATTTGACTTGGTTGAATGAGAATATTTTGACTTATAATACGACAGTAGGCAAAAACAATTGGACAATTTTGGGCGGGGTGACGGAGCAACGGACGCAAATTGACCGTTCCAGTGCGACGGGTCAGGGTTTTCCTCCGGGCGGTTTGGAACGGATTTCGAGTGCGGCGACGATTTCGGCAGCGACTTCGACGGGGAGTGCTTTTGCGTTGCTTTCTTTTTTGGGTCGGGTGAATTACGATTTTGCGGGGCGTTATTTATTGACGGCGACGTTGCGGGCGGACGGTTCTTCTCGGTTTCCGACCAACAATCGTTTTGGTTATTTTCCGTCGGCATCTGCCGCTTGGCGCGTGAGTCAAGAGCCGTTTTATACCAATAAGTTCGTTACCGATTTGAAAATTCGGGCGAGTTATGGTTTGACGGGAGACCAAGAAATTGGGGATTTTCAAAACAGAACGTTTTATATGCCCTCGAAATATAATGGACAAGCAGGGATTATGATGCGGAACATTGCGGATCCGAATTTATCCTGGCAGGTGAATCGAATGTTGAATTTTGGGGTGGATTTCGAGGTAAAAGGGGGACAAATTTCAGGTTCAGCCGAGTTTTTCAAGTCGAATAAGACGAAATTGTTGAGTGAAAACATCGTTCGCTCCACGACGGGCTTCTCAACAGTGACGCAAAATGATGGGGAAGTTCAGAATATGGGTGCGGAATTGAACCTCAATGCAACGATTTTGAAGACCGCCGATTGGAAATGGGTCGTTAATTTTAACACGACTTTTGTTAAAAATGAAATCAAAAGTTGGAGTAGAGATAGTGTTTATTTGAATGCGTTCAACGATTTGGAGGCGACGCATATTTTGCGCATTGGTTCGCCGATTGGTTCTTTTTACGGTTTGAAATACTTGGGCGTTGACCCACAGACGGGCAATGTGAAGTTTGAAGACAAAAATGGGGATGGCGTGATTGATTTAAATGATGCTCAAATCATTGGAAAAGCGGCTCCAAGCTGGTTTGGCGGCTTGACAAACAGCATTTCATATAAAAATTGGGATTTAAATGTTTTTTTACGATATGTAGCGGGCAATCAAGTTTATAACATTATGCGCAGCACGACGGAAAATTTAGGTTATAGCAACGATGGGGGAGTGGGTTCGATTTATGCGAATAATACGAAAAATGTTTTAAATCGTTGGAAAAAACCGGGCGATGTGGCGGAATATGGACGTGCATCGTTTGTTTTGCAGAATTACACGCAGAATTCATCTCAATATATTGAAGACGGAGCGTTTTTGCGTTTACAGAATGTGAATTTAGGTTATACGTTTAAAAAACTGCATATCATTGAAAACGTCCGAGTTTATGTAGAAGCACAAAATTTATATGTTTTCACAAAATATAAAGGTTTTGACCCAGAAGTTTCGTCGAACGGTGGGTCGAGTGAGCGCACGGCGGGCGTTGATTTTGGTGCTTATCCGCAAGCAAGAACGATTTTATTTGGTATTAATATTAAATTCTAATCTACAATAAATGAAAATTATAAAAATATATAGTCTATTGATTTTAACATTATTAGTGAGTCAATGTGGGTTTTTAGAGGAAACGTCTCCGAATGATTTGGATGCTCAAACGGCTATCAAAGACGCTGCGAGTGCGAATGCTGCGTTGCTTGGCTGTTACAGTTCGATGCAAAATGCGAGTTCGTATGGGGGGCATTTCGCGTTGATTTCGGAAACGGGCGGGGGCAATGCGTTGACGGGCGGTTATAACTATATTTCGCTCGATCAGCTTGCTTTTCATGCAGTTACGCCTGCAAATCTTTTAATAGAGGAATTGTGGACGGCACTTTATCGGACGATTGCGAATACGAATCGATTATTAGCGGCTTTGCCGAATATTTCGGATTTATCGGCAATAGATAAAAAAAATATTGAGGCACAAGCGCGCGGTTTGCGGGCGATGGTTCATTTTGATATATTGCGGTATTTTGGGGAACATTGGAATCAAAATTCAGCGTTTGGGATTCCGATGGTTCAAACGGTTCAGACTTTGCAAGATGCGCCGAGTCGTGGAACAGTTGCTGCGACTTATACGTTCATTATCAATGAGTTAAGTGCAGCATTGGCGTTGATTGACCCCGCTCAAAAAAATATACCTGTTTTAACAAAATCAGGTATAAATGCTTTATTATCAAGGGTTTATCTTTACAAAGGGGATAAAACCAAAGCCGCTTTATTTGCTACCGAAGTCATCAATTCTGGCGATTTCGCGCTGGTGGACGCAGTTAATTATGGGACGATTTTCAGCAAACGGCTTACTTCTGAATCCATTTTTGAATTGAAATTTGATGCCCAAAATCGGAGTGCTTATAATGGACTCACTTATGGGCGCGATTCGGCGATTCGTTCGGAAGTGAATTATGTGGCGGATATATCGTTGGATCAATTTTTCCAAACGCGGACGGGCGATGTTCGGGCGGCGTTATTGGATTTTGTGAATAATAATACGACGATTCTTCCGAGTGGACGCACTCAAAAATATCGCGGCGAGGAATCGCGGGATAATTCGGCATATATGATTCGTTTTGCAGAGATGTATCTCATTCGCGCAGAGGCGAAAGGAAAAACAAACGGGTTAGCGGATTTGAATTGGATTCGGACACAACGCGGATTGACAGCATTGACAGCAGCCGACGTGCCGACGGATTCGACTTATCAAAAAGCGGTTTTGGATGAAAACCAAGCCGAATTTAATTTTGAAGGACACCGTTATTTCGATTTAGCGCGCACGCGGCAGTTGAATGCGGAGACGGGTATTGATAATTTTAGAAGCATTATGCCGATTCCTGGGCGCGAAATTATTGCGAGCAAAGGCGGAATTGTGCAAAATCCTGGATATTAATAGAAATACAATGGGAGATTGGGCGGACGAATACGGATTTTTCCTTGTCATTC
>JBDKKX010000341.1:0-6386 GCA_039795795.1 Bacteroidota bacterium
GCGAAAGTGTTGGCTAAAAAAGATGGCAGTTTGGTCGCTGTTTTTTTCAATCGGGCAGACGCGCCGAAAGGCAATGCACAAGGCGGCAGAGGTCGCGGTGGACGGTCGGGCGAAATTGTTTATTGTGTTTCAAAAGATAGCGGTTTGACTTGGACAACCCCGCAATCGGTCGATTCAGACCCGACAAAAGGCATTATGCGGGGCTTTTTTGATTCGGTGTTAATGGCAAATGATGAAATTGCCGTCGCTTATCTGAAAGATGTGAAAGGTAGCACCAAACATGAAGAACGCGATTTACGGCTTGTCACTACGAAAAATGGCGTGTTTCAACCCGAAAAATTGGTGGATCCTGTGGTTTGCGATTGTTGTAATATTAATCTTTTGGTGGATGCGAATGGCGCATTGAATGTCTATTATCGGGATAATAACGATGATATTCGGGATATTGCGCGAATGACTTCGGCAGATTTTGGGGAAACTTTTTCCAAATCTCAAATTGTTTATCCCGATGGCTGGAAGATTCGCGGTTGTCCGCACAATGGTGCGGTATCGAGCGTACAAGGCAAAAGTGCGTTGGTTGCATGGTATTCGGGTGCTGAAACGGAATCTGGGATTCGATTGGTGACGCAGGAAGGTAAAAAATTATTGGTGTTGAACGAGCCTACGGTTAAAAATCCTTGTTTGGTAGCCGCTTCCAATCAAGCCGCCCTGCTTTGGGAGCAAAATGCGGGCAATGATAAAACACAATTAGTGTTTAGAAAAATCGACGCAGATAAAGTTTCTGAAACGTTGTCTGTGGAAGGTTCGGACAATGCGACGAATTCAACGGCTTTAATCATTGATAATCAATTGGTTATCGCGCACGAGGTGAAACAAAGTGATGGCAATATCCTTAAAATTTCAACAATAACGTTTTAAAAGCCATGACTTTTGGCGCAAACATATTGTTTTTTGGGGAACACATAGGAACATAGGACACATAGGTTTTTAATCCCTTGATTTTCAAGGGATTAAAAACCTATGTGTCCTATGTCCCTATGTGTTCCCAAAAAACAATATGTTTGCGCCAAATTTAATTTTAAAAAAACTATTTTAACAAAATAAAAAACAATGAAATTAACCTGCATTATTGTAGATGACGAGAGTTTAGCTCGAAAACTATTGGAGGCAAATATTCGTCAACTCCCTTTTTTAGAATTGGTGGGCGTGTGCAAAAATCCTTTTGAAGCGATGCAAGTCCTACAAGAGCAGGTAGTGGATTTGATGTTTCTTGATATTCAAATGCCGGGGATGCTGGGTACTCAATTTTTACAAAGTTTGCGGGAAAAACCAATGGTGATTTTCGTAACCGCTTATTCCAATTATGCGGTTGAAAGCTATGACATGGATGTGATTGACTATTTGATGAAGCCCGTCAGCATGGAACGGTTTACCAAAGCGGCGTTAAAAGCGTTTGAGGCAAAGCAAAAACAGGATAATTTCAAAGCGATGGGTTCAAAATTGCCCGAAGAAGCAGCATTTTTTGTGCATGTCGAGTACGCGTTGGTCAAAATATGGATAAAAGAGATTAGTCACGTAGAAAGCATGAGGGATTATGTTAAAATATTCTTGACGACGGCGAAAAAACCTGTGATTACGAAAAGTACGCTGAAAGCGATTGAAGAACAATTGCCTGCGCAACGATTTATGCGGGTTCATAAGTCATTCCTCGTTCATTTGGAGAAAATTGAATCCATTCGCAGTCAAATTATTTTTATTGGCGAACATCCGATTCCTGTGAGCGATGCACATTTAGATGGATTGATGCAGGTCATTCAGTTGATGAAATGAGGAAGGTTGGAATTAGGATTAAATAAGATTTTTCTGGGATTAAATGGGATTGATTTTTGGGATTTCTATGATTTTAATCCTAAAAATCCCAAAAAATCAATCTCATTTAATCCCCAAAAAATCCTATTTAATCCTAATTCTAACGCGCCACATTCATAAACGTTGCTGCAATTGCACCACCATTTCAGCTTTCCATTTCCTAAAATCCCCGATAACAATATGTTCCCGCGCCGTTTTGACCAACCATAAATAAAAACTCAAATTGTGCATAGTCGCAATTTGTCCCGCCAACAGTTCTTGGCAATGAAACAAATGGCGCAAATACGCTTTCGTATAAAAACGGCTCGTCTCACAACCATTCGGGTCAATCGGCGAAAAATCACTTGCCCATTTCAAATTTTTCATATTCATCACGCCCTTTGCCGTGTATAATAAGCCATGACGCGCATTTCGAGACGGCAAAACGCAATCAAACATATCTACGCCCAGCGCAATATTTTCCAAAAGGTTCACAGGCGTTCCTACGCCCATCAAATAACGCGGTTTATCCGTCGGCAGGATGTTACAAACTAAATCCGTCATAGCGTACATCTCTTCGGCAGGTTCGCCGACGGATAATCCGCCAATGGCATTGCCTGCTCTACCGAAATTTGCAATCGTTTCTGCCGATTCGATGCGCAAATCTTTATACGTACTGCCTTGAACGATAGGGAAAAACGCTTGTTGATAATCGTAATATCCTTCAGTCGCGTCAAAACGCTCGCAACATCGCTTCAACCAACGATGGGTTAAACCTAATGAATTTTTAGCATATTTGTAATCGCATGGATAAGGCGTACATTCGTCGAATGCCATGATGATGTCGCCTCCAATCGTGCGTTGAATGTCGATGGCGATTTCGGGCGAGAAAAAATGTTTAGAACCGTCGATGTGCGATTGAAACGTAACGCCTTCTTCTTTGATTTTGCGTCGGTGCGCCAACGAATAGACTTGGTAGCCGCCAGAATCGGTTAAAATGGGGTGCTTCCAACCGTTGAATCGGTGTAAACCGCCTGCTTTGCGCAAAATGTCAAGTCCTGGGCGAAGGTAGAGGTGATAAGTGTTGCCTAAAATGATTTGGGCTTGAACGTCGTTTTCCAATTCGCGTTGATGCAAGCCTTTGACGGTGCCGAGGGTGCCGACGGGCATGAAAATCGGTGTTTCGATGATGCCATGGTCGGTTTCGATGCGTCCTGCGCGGGCTTTGGATTGAGTATCTGTCTGTTGTAGGGTGAATTTCATATTTTTAATTTTTTTTTAACACATAGGGGCATAGGACACATAGTTTTTTTTAACACATAGGGACATAGGACACATAGTTTTTAACACGCTATGTGTCCTATGTCCCTATGTGTTAAAAAAAAACTATGTGTCCTATGTCCCTATGTGTTAAGAAAAAAAAAGCGACATTTCACAAAATTAAATTTTGAAAAATGTCGCTTAATAGCTTTTTAAAATGGAATATCTTATTTTACAAAAAAGTTCATACCCCCAATATCCCGCGCAATTGCGTCTCCAGGGCATCTCGCTTTGATGCTATAAAAGTTATACAAATCGCCCGGTTTCGCTGCTTGAACCAACCGTTGTGCTTTTTCATCAAACGCACCTCCATTGACCACCGCAGGCACAGGGTCTTCGCGCCGCGGCACCCGAACCATCGTAAAACTTTGAATTGAGCATTTCGCATCAAAATCAAAGCCTTCCAATACAGGAATAATACCCGCTTGCGCCCCCATTTCACCAGAACCCATACCACCGCCTTTCTTCATACTCAAAGTCGGTACTGGATTCGGAATCAATTTCACACGGAAATCAAACGTTTGGTTCAAACCGCCGCCAGAAACAGAGATTTTTGCCGTTCCTTGCGTCGTTGCAGTTGCAATATATTTGCCATTGCCGTTCGGTTTCAACGTACAACCCGAACCACTCACTTGCAACTGATTGCTCGAAACGCCCGCCGCAGCCACTGAAATCGGATTATCTACGCCAATGTAAATCACATTCATCTTGTCCGCAGAACACGCCACCGAACGTTGACCCACTTCGTATTTAAATTGCTTAGAAAAATTATCCGTTTTGCCCGTGAAAGGATTCGTTAAAGAAATATCTACTTTATAAGTCTTTTCCCCTACGCCACTTGCAGTCGCTTCATAAATCCCTTTACCATCCTTGATAGGCAACGAAGCACCATCCACTCGGTAAGACATCCCACTTTTCAACTGGTTCGACGCAGCACTCAAAAAGATTTCCGAAGTAAATTTTTCACCCGAAATCACATATCCTTTATCCGCCGCACTCACAGGCTCGAATTTGTCAAACTGAATGACATTCGCACCCACTTTACTCGCCAAATAGTTGATAATAGATGCTTCCGCCGTCCGCGCATCGTTTTGGAACTTACTCAAAATCGGATAACAAGCCGCTACAGGCATATAACCAAAGGTAAATTGTTCCCAACTTTTTTTGCCATACGTTTTCCACTCATTATCATCGATATTCAAAGGCAATTGATCTTTCATTTGTTTCAATTCCGCATCCGCGTTACCGCCTTTGCCCTTGACCAAACCGCCAATGCCAGAAATCAAGCCTAACAATTTTTCGCGTGTTTCGAGTACTTTCGCTTTGATTTTTGGACCGTTTGCGTCAAATTTATTGCCTTTTTCATCCTTACCACCTTCTACAAAAAACCGTTGCGGCACATCCTTGTCCTTGTAACGAACAGGTTTACCTGCTTTCGTCTTATCTGGATTATCTGCGGGAACGAGACCACCTGCGGCTGCATCCAATTGACCACGAACTGTTGCAATATAATCGTTGAACTCTTTGACAATAGCCGTAGCTTTAACCGCCGCCTCTGCCAAAGGTTTGTCTTCGGGACGATTTTTGACCTCAGCATCCATTGATTTTTGCGATTTTTGGTTGGAACTGTCCAACAAAAGGTTCGTGCCAACGATACTTTTATCAATACGGAAGAAAGCGTTAATAATCTCAGCAGATACGTTCAGAGCCAACATGGCAGTCAAGACCAAATACATTAAGTTGATCATTAACTGTCGGGGTTCCTTTGGTATTGACATTTTTTGATATTTTAAACAGTTAAAAATGAATTTAAACCAAAATAAGTTAATGATGAATGATAAATGATGAATGATGAATGATGGATGATAAATTTTTGTAATTAATTGATAATTAATTGTTTACAAAAATTCATCATTCATCATTTATCATTCATCATTGCTCATTTATCATTTTTATTTGCTGCCGCGCATCGCAGTCAACATCCCACCGTAAACACCATTCAAAGAAGTCAAATTATCATTCAATTTCTTAATTTGCTCTTTGTACATCTCCATTTGTTGTTTGTACATTTTGGTATCTTCGATAGATTCCGTCATACTTTCCATCGCCATCGTCAATTTATTATAGACGCTGTTCATGGTTTTGACCTTATCTTGCACGCCAGAGAAATCTGCTTGACGCAATGCATCCAAAGAACCCAATGTCGCAGATTGTTTTTTCAACTCTGCCAACATGCCTGTCAAGTTTTGCTCTACGATTTTACCATCCAAACCCGGCAATTGCGGTTGTTGCGGTTGTACACCACCGCCACCAATGAATTCTGGCGTGATTGCAGACACTTTCGCATTGTAATCGCTCAAACCTGGGTACAATTTATCCCAATAATAATCAGGGTCTGGTCCCAAAATGCCCAACATCAAGAATAAACCCGCCTCAACAGACAATCCCAAGATTAACATCTCACTTGCATGGGGCCAACTCTCGATTTTGAACAACGCACCCATCAATACAATGGCAGCACCGACACCGATAATCAAGTTTTTTAGATACTTAAAAAATTTCGATTTGAAGAAACTCATCTTTACTAAATACTTTAAAAGTTAGTGAATGATTTTATTAAACAATAATATGACTTTCTGATACGGGGTTGGAATTAGGATTAAATGGGATTTTTTGGGGATTAAATGGGATTGATTTTTTTGGATTTTTCGGATTGGAACGCTGAAATCCAAAAAATCCAAAAAAATCAATCCCATTTAATCCAAAAAAAATCCGATTTAATCCGAATTCCAATTTGGGATTAAATCGGATTGATTTTTTGTGATTTTTAGGATTGGAACGCTGAAATCCAAAAAATCCAAAAAAATCAATCCCATTTAATCCCAAAAAAATCCGATTTAATCCGAATTCCAATTTGGGATTAAATCGGATTGATTTTTTGTGATTTTTAGGATTGGAACGCTGAAATCCAAAAAATCCAAAAAAATCAATCCCATTTAATCCCAAAAAAATCCTATTTAATCCGAATTCCAACCAGTTAATTAAAAAAAATTTTATACTCAACTGATAACCAGTCAAATATAAGCCCTGCCCCTGCTGCGGAAACAGACACATAAATTTTTTTTTGATGCTTTTTTGAATATTGTTTACCAGCGACAACGAAATAGAGGTGGTCGAGTTTTCTCGTTCCAAGTTCATCGGGCGTTGTTTTTGAATCG
>JBDKKX010000342.1:0-6385 GCA_039795795.1 Bacteroidota bacterium
GAACCGACAAGGCAAAAAAAAAATAAGTACCTCGGGCGGGACTTGAACCCGCACAGCATTGTGTGCCACAGGATTTTAAGTCCTGCGTGTCTACCGATTTCACCACCGAGGCAAAATAAGAACACTAAAAAAAAAGCCTTCTTTGTAAGAAGGCTTTGAGCGGAAAACGAGACTCGAACTCGCGACCCCGACCTTGGCAAGGTCGTGCTCTACCAACTGAGCTACTTCCGCGTTTAACTTTTTTGCTTGAAAACCTTTGTTTTCGTTTTGCGATGCAAAGATAATAGCATTCAAATCACTTGTGCAAGTTTTTTTGCAACTTTTTTTAAAAAAAAATGATTTTTTTTTTGACCTACTTTTTAAACTTAAAAAATGGGTCATTTTGGAGAGAAAATCGCTATTTTTGGACTAAAAATAAGGGCACTTTTTGCAAATCCAACGTTTTAGGATTGAAAGTGACTCCTTTTAGGAATTGCCGTCTTAATGCAAGTGAATTGTTACAATCAATTGAGTGAAATAAAAATTTGTTAAAATCACCTTGTCCTCCAAGCGTTACCGAACTTTTTTAAATCGGGTACTGTTTTCTTAGAAGACAAATCATTCTGAAACAATCTAAAAATTTATAAAATGAAAACGTTGTTGTTCTTACTTCCTTTTTTGGCGATGACTGTTGGCGAAAATCCGAATCTCGCCTCTATCACCAAAGCTATCAGCAACGGTGATGCAGCAGCTATCAGCACGTACATGGATGCAAATGTTGAATTGAATCTGCTTGGAAAACAAGATTTGTACAATAAAAGTCAAGCGACACAGGCATTAAATGATTTTTTTAGCAAAAATAAGCCGCGCAATTTTAATTCTGGACATGTGGGCAGTTCAAAAGGCAATAATTCACATTATATTACGGGCGATTTGACAACGAGTGGGGGGAATTTTAGAGTCTATCTTTATTACAATACAGATGGCGGTGATAAATTGGTTATCAAAGAGATACGAATAGAGAAAAATTAATATTTTGAACTAAAAAGGGAGATAGGACGTTTTTCTATCTCCCTTTTTCATGTACAGCCGCGATACAAGTTGTAAATTTGTTTTTAACTTACAAAACAATTGTTTTATGAAGCATTTATTTAAATTGTGGTCTTTTACGCTGTGTTTTTGGTCTATTTTGCCGTTTATGCATGCGCAATCGGATTCAATAACCATCACAAAGCATTGCTCAAAGGACAGTTTATATCATTTTTACTTTTTTGAAGAGGAAACGACGCTACCATATACAGGAAAACGCAATCTTTACTATACATATTCTGATATGGCTGAAGGAATAGATACTTTTTGTTTTAATAAAATTATTGATTATCTAAATGTGAATAAAACAGATCCAACGAAAAGTTTTTCAATCCATATTTTGCATCATTACTATCGTGAAGCCTATAATTTATTGGATGATGCGTTGATAATCCAGACTATTACGAATAATTTACGGTACGGAACAGGTTTATTCGCTTGGGGACATCCACAAATGTCATCTAATAATCAGTTTTTTGGGAGTGTTTACGGGAAATTGCTTTTTGATTTCGGCAAAAAAGCGATTCCTTATTTACGAGATATTCTGCATGATAATCAACGGCTACATTCACTTGAGCATTCCTCCGAAAGTCAAACTATATATAATGTGTACCAACTTCGCCGAAAAGATTTTGCATATTTTTATCTCGCTAAGATCTTAGGGGAACCCGTTACATGTAAAAAATCGCCGCTTGAAAGAGATAAAACGATACAACAATTTATTGAAAAATATCGAAAAGAGCTATCCGTAGAATAGAATTATTAATGATTGAATTTCAATGAGTTATGTCATTAAAATTCAATCATTAATTATTGAAAATCAATTATGGATGCTGTCAGTATTATAATTTGAATGCGATATTTGCTACCTGTTCAAAAGTAGGGGAAATGCCTGCTTGCAATAATCTTCGAGCCGCTAAATGATCCGCAGGTCGATTCAAAGAATCCGCGCCTATGAATTTATGATTTTTATAGTAAAAAATCGAAAATTTACGAGTGGAAACGTCCCCACGAACCACAAAATGGTCAAAATCAAGGTTTATACCTGCCATTTGCAATTTTAAATCATATTGATTCGTCCAAAACCAAGGCACTGCATGATACGCAAGGCGTTCACCCATAATGTTTTTTGCAACACATTTAGCTTGATCCACTGCATTTTGAACAGATTCAACACGCATTTTTTGTCCTGCAAAAGCGTTCCAATAACGAGCACAATCGCCTATCGCATAAACGGTTTCATCCGTCGTTTGCAAAAATTCATTGACTTCAATGCCATTGTTACAAGCCAAACCGATTGATTTTGCCAATTCATCGTTCGGCAAAACGCCAATACCAACCACCAACAAATCGGTTTCAATTAATTGATTATCCATTAATTGTACTGCATTGATTTGTCTTTTTCCGTTTCTACAAATCTTTGAAACTTGTGCATTTAATCGGACATCAACGCCCTGTTCAAGATGCTTTTGTAGAAAAACATCCGAAAGCATCGGCGGCAAAACGCGATTCATCAATCGGGGTTGCGCTTCCAGAACAGTGACTTGTTTATCCAATTCCACTGCTGCTGCCGCGATTTCTAAACCAATGAAACCGCCCCCAATAATCGTTACTTTGCGCGCCTCAACTAATGCCGATTGTAATTTTTGCGCATCTTCCAAATTGCGCAGATAGCGTGTTTTTTCCCAATCTACGCCTTCTGCCATCAAATCTCGGTTGCGCGCACCTGTGGCAAACACTAAGTTATCATAATGAAACACTTGATTACTGCGCGTCAAAACGGCTTTATGCTGTAAATCAATATGTATCACCAATTGATTTAAAACCAATTGAATGTTGTTTTCAGTGTAAAACGACGGATTCCGAAAGCGCAAATTTTCAATCGTTTGTTTGCCATTCAAAAAACCTTTTGAAAGCGGCGGCTTCTGATAGGGCAAATCTGCCTCGTCCGAAATCAAGGTGATAGTACCCTCAAAACCTGCTTCGCGCAACGATATCGCTACTTGAATGCCGCCATGTCCTGTTCCGATAATTACGACGCGTTTTGTCATTGATGTTCAGGGATTCGGACGATGATACCATTCAATTTTTTAGAAACGCGCACTTGACAACCCAAACGACTGTTTAATAATCGAGGTGCTTTCGCGCCTTCAAGCATTTCGGCTTCTTCTTCTTCCATTTCGGGCAGCAGGTGCAAAAATGCATCGTCAATGTAGCAATGACAAGTCGCGCACATGCACGAACCACCGCATTCCGCAACGATCCCTTTTACGCCGTTTTGAACCGCGCCTTCCATGAGCGTTGCGCCGAGTGGCAAATCGAATTGATGTTGTTTGCCGTTTGATTCGACGTAAGTAACTTTTGACATATTTAATGAATTGTTTTTATTGCATTTGTCATTCCGTAGGAATCTTTTGTATCGGCAGTTTCCTACGAAATGACAAATTCAAACTATAAAAATTGTTTGCCACCATCTACGATAATCGTTTGTCCTGTAACGAAATCTGATGCCGATGATGCCAAATATAATGCGGTACCAACGATGTCTTCCGCAACAGAAGGGCGTTTTATCGCGCCTCTTTCCACACCATATTTGGCAGCATTTTCCATGAGGCTTAAACTTGCGTCTGTCAAAGTAAATCCTGGTGCAATTGCATTGACATTGATGTTGAAATCGCCTACTTCTTTCGCCATCGAACGCGTCAAACCAATTACGCCGCCTTTGGAAGCCACATAATGAGACCAATTCGGAGAACCACTCATGACGGTTGCTGACGAAATATTAATAATTTTACCTTGATTCGCTGCCTTCATATACGGAAAAACCGCTTTGGAACACAACCAAACGCCTTTCAAATTCACATTCATCACCAAATCCCATTCGGATTCCGTGATTTCGTAAAAAGGCTTTCGATTCAACGTCGCATAAATCGCCGCGTTGTTGATTAAAACATCGATGCGTCCAAAAGCATCAAAAACTGCTTTTGCCATCGCTTGCGTAGAGGCTTCATTTGAAACATTCGTTTGATACGCAATCGATTCAGTATCAATCTTTTCAAGTGTTTCGGCAAGCCCTTTTGAGTTCAAATCAGCGAGCGCGATTTTAGCACCTGCTTTCGAGAAGGCTTGCGCAAACGCGCTGCCTAAACCGCCTCCACCGCCTGTAATGAGTACCACTTTATCTTTCATCTCTTTTGTTTTTGCTTCGCGTGAGCATAATCAAGCATTAATTGAGCAGCAATACGTCCATTTTCCGTCAAAAAGGTGGGCATTACAAAATTTTCTAAGATTTCAAGCACTTCGGGAACAGAAATATGAAACCAACGTTGAATCGTTTGAATGCCATGTGGCGTATATCGCCATAATTTATCCGCCTCTTTGACTAAAGCATCATTGGTCGAACGAGCGATTTTAGTCGTATCATGCCCGTCAATGATAGCCGTGATTTGTTCAATTTGTTCCACAGGGTATTTCAACTGCGTTAAAATTCGGTGGGCAATCGCCGCCCCTTCGACTTCATGCAATCGTTCCAGTTCAGGGTATTTCTTGTTGGGACCAAAAGATTGCAATAATTTGTCCGCAGGCACCATTTTCCAACCAATATCGTGTAATAAAATCGTAGGCAATACAATATTTGGATCGCCTTCTGGCGCGAAAGCCAATAATTCTTGTAACAAAACATACGAATATAAAGTATGTTCATCATTGGAGCGCACATCCAGATACGGTAATGCTGCTTCCCAAATAGGTTTGTCTTGTGGTCTTAACATTAATAATTCAAATATATCGTTTTTAATTCTGTGTAACTCTCTAATCCATAACGCCCTTTTTCACGTCCAATCCCACTTTGTTTCATGCCGCCAAATGGTACGTTCTGATGTGACCGAAAAATGTCATTCACCCAAACCGAACCTGCATCAATTTGCTCGGCAAGGCGTAACGCAGTACCCAAATCTTTGGAAAAAACGTAACCCGCCAAACCATAAATCGTATCATTTGCCCAATCTAAGGCTTGTTGATTTTCCGAAAACGGCATGATGCCCACAACGGGTCCAAAAGTTTCTTCACGCATGATTTTCATGGAATGATGTGCATTGGCAACGACCGTCGGCGGGAAATACCAACCTAAATCATAATCTTCTCCTGTCAATCTTTGCCCGCCTAAAACGATATTTCCACCTTTGGAAATCGCATCAAAGACTTGATTTTCAGCGTTTTGGAAAATCTTATGATTCACTAAGGGACCTAAATCGCATTGTTTTTTGAGGTCATTGCCCACCGTTAATTGACGGGCAATTTCGCAAAAACGTTGTAAAAAAAGGTCGTAAATATCTTGTTGAACGTAAATTCGATTGACGCGATAACAAAATTGTCCTGTATTCGCAAAGGCATGACGCACTAACGCAGGTATCGCTTTTGACAAATCCGCATCCGCACAAACGATTGCAGGCGATTGTCCGCCCAATTCTAACGTAATGCGCTTATTCAAACTCGATGCCAATTGAGCGATGAATTTGCCCGTCGTAGTACCGCCTGTAAAAGCAATTTTAGATACTAAATCATTGCTAATCAAGGCTTTACCAATACTCGAACCATAACCTGTTATGACATTAAAAACGCCATTCGGTAAACCACTTTCTGTAAAAAGCGTTGCTAATTGTAAGGTCGAAAGCGGCGTATCTTCGGACGGTTTTGCAACAACGGTACAACCCATCATCAATGCCGCGCCTAATTTGAACGTCAACAACGTAATCGGATAATTAAATGGCGTGATAGCCACCACCACTCCAATCGGTTGTCGCACGACCATGACTTGTTCTCCTTCTACGTTCGTAAAAGGCAATTCGCCCTTCATACGCAAGGCTTCTTCGGCGTAATAATCTAATAATTCTGCACTTCGTTGGATTTCGGTTAGGCAACCTGCAAAAGGTCTGCCTAATTCGAGACAAAGGGTTTTAGCAAGCGTTGCGGCATTTTGACGCATCAAATCTGCGGCACGATGTTGTATTTTAGCGCGTTCCGCCATGGAACGTTTTTTCCAAAACCGAAAAGCATTTGCTGCCGATTCAATTGCAATTTGAACATCTGTTTCGTCCCCTACCGCAAATTGACCGACGATTTCGCCTGTACAAGGGTTCGTTACGTCCGCGTATTGCCCCGAATGTGGCGGATGCGATTGACCATTGATAAAATGATTCACGTTGATGCTGTTTTTGTAGGTTGCAGTAACCGTTTCTGTTTGAAAAGATGGGATACAATGGGAACACAGATGACACGGATTTGCGGATTTACACGGATTTTTTTTATTTTTTTTTGG
>JBDKKX010000343.1:0-6367 GCA_039795795.1 Bacteroidota bacterium
AGCAATACTCCCAGACTCCCAAAAAACCAAAAAAATCAATCCTATTTAATCCTAAAAAAATCTTATTTAATCCTAATTCACCCGCGCCACAAACAAAAAAGTCGCAGGTTGCAACAACCTACGACTTTTTAAAGTACCCCCGGGGGGAATCGAACCCCCACGATATCGCTATCACTGGATTTTGAGTCCAGCGCGTCTACCAATTCCGCCACAGAGGCGAGTACTTACAATTTAAAATCACTTTCAAAAAATAAGTCATATTTTCTTATTTCTGTCTGCTTTTCCCTATTGCGCTGCAAAGGTAGAAAGAGTTTTTTGAATCCGCAAGAGGTAACGCCTTTTTAAGTAAAAATTTTTCACATTTTTTTTTTCATTATATGTTAAAAGCGTCGCATCTGCGGTTTCGAGCAAAGGATTTACTTCATTAAGTAATTGATTTTCAATCGTTTTAATCTCTTTTAGAATTTGTTGATATTTTTCAGCATCAAAATCAAATTGTAAATCCGCGAGCGTTTCATTTAATTCCATCATTTCCATTAAAAAATCTTGGGGCAATTTCGTTTCGCCTTCCTTGCCAAGTGCATTCAACAATTGCAAAACATATTCCATCCGTTTGTCGAAATCGGATAACGTTTTATACGCCTTATTATTCAATGTGGAAAGTTGCAACACTTCGGCTTGTTTTTCCGCGCTTTCGGCGGTGTAAAAATCGGGGTGATACTTACGGCTATTGCTGTAAAATGCTTTTTTTAAAGCAGCCGCATCTATCTGAAAACGGATAGGCAACTGGTAAAATTCAAAATAATTCATTGATTATCAATTATTTACGAAAAATATCGTTATTTAATATTTTTCAACCTCGGCAAAGTTTTAAACCTTGCCGAGGTTAAAATGTTAAAGTAAATTGCGTACTAAATCCAATCCAAGTGCATACAACATCAATCCAAGCACCATATATAATCCAACATTCATCGCAACTGCCATAAATTTATCGCTCGGTTTGCGCCCCGTGAAGACTTCCCACAGCAAAAATACGACTTGTCCGCCATCCAAAACGGGTATCGGCAATAAATTCATAAACGCCAAAACCAATGATAACATCGCTGTTTTTGCCCAAAATTCTTCCCAAATCCAGGTTTTGCCAAACATTTGTGCCATCGAAACGACACTGCCCAAACTATCTTTGGCTTTAATCTCACCAGAAAAGATTTTGCCGAATGCTTTCACCTGTCCTGTCAAGAATTCCCAACCTTTCGCAACGCCCGCAGGCAAGGCTTGCATCCATGTATAACGCTCGCGTTTTGGCGTATAATATTTGGAAGGCGGATACGGCGCAATCCCAATCGTTCCCGAAGAGGTTTCCACCATCGTAAAAGACATCGGTTTATCGCCTCGAATCACGCCAATTGTCACGGTTTCGTTTTTATGCGCCCGCGCAAGTCGCACAAAATCAGGAAAATAAGGGGTTGCAATCCCGTTGAAAGATACAATTTTATCTTCTGCCAAGATGCCCGCTTTCGCAGCAGGTTGTCCACCTTGCACTTTGCCCGCTACAAATGGAAAAGGTACTGAAAATAAAGATAATTCTGCATTTTTCGGATTGGTCAAAATGGGCATCATCGAATCCGAAACAGGCAAATTTACCATTTGACCCGCCCGTTCTACACTAATGGTTTTAGCACTGTTGATAACTATCTCATTCCAAACAATTTTATCATAAAATTTATCAAACGGTTTGTTGCCGACTTTGATAATTTTATCGCCTGTCTGTAAACCCAATTTCAAACCCAAAGAATCTACATAAATCCCATCTTTGACATTCGCCGTCGGCAAATATTCTTCGCCATAATACCGAAATAAGCCTGCAAAAATAAAAAAACCGAGGATTAAGTTCACAATTATTCCGCCAAGCATAATAATCAACCGTTGCCAAGCGGGTTTGGAGCGAAATTCCCAAGGTTGTGGCGGCTGTTTCAGTTCGTCGGTATTCATGCTTTCGTCCATCATACCCGCGATTTCAACGTAGCCTCCGAAGGGGAACCAACCTAATCCATATTCTGTATCACCGATTTTTTTCTTGAAAATCGCAAAATTTAAAACATGTTGCATCGGAAACAAAAAGTCGAAAAATAAATAAAATTTTCTTACTCTTGTTTTGAACCATTTCGCAGGCAAGAAATGTCCCATTTCATGCAGCGTTACTAAAATGGACAGGCTTAATAGCAATTGCCCTGTCATTATGAGTTTATCCATTATCGAAAATTAAAAATCCGTTTAAAAAAACGCGAAGTTAGTGATTTTTTGCTTAGTACAAGCGGTACGTTGGAATTCGGATTAAATGAGATTTTTTTTGGATTAAATAAGATTGATTTTTAGGATGATTCGGATTTTAATGGGATGTTTCATTTTGGGGTTACTTTTGGATACATTGTGATACGAATAGATGTACGGATTTTTCTTGTCATTCCGCAGGAATCTGAGTTTCCTACGGAATGACAAGAAAAATCCGTACGAATCGGTGAAATCCGTGGAATCCGTACATTCATTCGTATCCTAATGTATCCCAAAGTGTAACCTACTTTTCGCACTCCATGAAACATCCCATTAAAAATCCAAATCATCCTAAAAATCAATCTTATTTAATCCAAAAAAAATCCCATTTAATCCGAATTCCAACACTCAAATTTTTAAAGCCTTCCATTGCTCCGAACGCAAAAAGGAAATTGTCCACACGGCGATAAAAGTAGAATACATGGCTTCCGCAAGCCATGCCCAAGTCAGTCCTAAATGCAATTGACTGACGAGAATCCATGTGTAAATTAAATATAAAAAAGTCGAAACGGCTTGGACTTTTATCCCAAAAACCGTCGCGCCTGTCCCCGATAAAGCGTTGAAAACAACGCCCGATACCGAAGAGGCGATTAAATTGATTAACAAAACGTTGCAAACAGGTACGGCATCTTGAACGAATTGCGAATGTTCGGTGCCGCTTAATAAGGGCGTTAAGATTTGGACGGGGAAAAGGACAAAAGGTAAAGCTAAAAAAATCGTAATCACGGTGGAAATGAAAGCCGTTTTGCGAATCGCTTCCATCACTAAATGCGGCGCATTCCGACCAATTAAGTTACTGACTAAGGTATTAATCCCTGTGAAAAACCCCCAACTCGGCACCGAAAGACAAAAATACAGCATCCGAATCAAGTTGCTGACCGCCAAATCGCGAATGGTCATATATTTTTCTATCAACATGAAAAACATAAATCCCGACGCGATACTAATAAAAGTTTGCGCCGAAGTCGAAACACTTAATCCAAATTGTTGGCGCATGAGTCCAAAATCGACTTTGGGCGGCGAAAACAATTTATATTGAGCCGTTTCTTTGTCCAAATACATATAGATTAAAAAAGCGGTAAAGGCAAAAAATTCAGCAATCGTCCCCGCTAATGCCGCGCCGCCAATGCCCATATCGGGTAATCCCCATTTGCCAAAAATCAAACCATAACTTAATATAATGTTGAGTACCCCTAATATTAAGGTGTCATAAAAAATAAACGTCGGGCGCGCAACCCCAGAATAAAAGGCGACCACCGCCAAACCCGCATAACTGAAAAATACGCCAAAAGACCTATATTTTAAAAATTCTATTGTTTTACTGTATATGATTGGCTCTTTTATAAAACTAAAAAAAATAGGTGCGAAAAAATACATGAATAAAAAAACAATCGTTGCCATGAATAATTCAAGGTACAATAACGCGTAAAACGTCCTGCCCACTTCTTGTAAATTGCCTTCGCCGACCCGCCTTGCTATCAGCACTTGCCCGCCCCGCGACATGCCAAACGCTATCGCCATAATGACTAAATAGAACATCCCAACATAGCCAATCGCCGCAAAATCGGCTTCGCTTTTCCAAGAAAGGAACGCACTTTCACAAGCGACCATGAGATTTTGCCCCGCCGAACCCAGCATTAATGGGGCTGCTAATCGGATGATTTGGCGATAAGTGGTTTTTATTTGCATTTTTAGTATTTTTTTTAGGTTTTCAGCCTACGTGACGTAGAGCGAATTGGAACACGGATGATGCGGATTGTACGGATTTACACGGATTTTTTTTGGATTTAAGTTCAAAATCCAACATCAATTCCAAAAAAATCCGTGTAAATCCGTACAATCCGCATCATCCGTGTTCCAATTCGCATCGTAATTTTTTGTCTTGTGCTGAAAAAGAAAATTATTTGCCTTTGCCTGCTAAATATTTCAATAAATCGGGATATTTACTGCTCCATTGACGCACGATATTGTCCGAAGCAAGCCGAACCCCGTCCACATACGCGATGACAATCGCTTCTTTATGCCCTTCTTTCAACAAATTTTGTTTTAAAAAATCAGTAGCACCAAAGGTTTCTTTCAAACCCACCGTGTATAAATATTGTCCATCGCCTTGCACTTCCACCATGCTATCCCCGTATTTTGTCAAGGCTTCGCCTTCAAAAACCCGTTTTGTGGCAGCAATTTGAACCTTGTAACTTAAACCTTTTTCATGCTTTTTCAAAAAATCACCTGTTTTATTCACCATCAAATCCGTCACCATCGGCGTATTGTATTGAAAATCAATGGGCGTATTCGCAGTATTTTTTAAATCTATATCAACCCGTTTATTCATCTTCTCGCCTGCTGGATTCGGCGTTCCTTCCAATATCGTCAATGCAATAGGGTAATTGGAACCAACGCTTTTTAAAGTAATATTATCAATGCGTACGCCATTGTCTGTCAATATTTTACGTGATTGTTCGAGCCGTTTCAAAGTGAAATATAAATCGAAAGCCAGTGATTCTGATTCCACACAATGTCCTGTTAACAAGATTTGCACGTTTGGATAAAGCCGTCCTAAATCTGCTATTTTTTTCAATTGCTGCATATTGCTGCCGCGTAATAAATCCGCATCTTGGTCATAATATAAAGGTGAAAACTCATACTTAACTTTTGTAATCCCTACTTCTAACACGCCATTTTTAGCTTTTTCCAACTGCGCAGGTACTTCGTAAAAAGCACTCGGCAAAGAAGGCAATTGTACTTTTTGCGCCGTTTTGAACAATACTTGATAAATATCCCGTTCGCCATGACTGTCTTTTCGATTGGAACAAAAATAGCCTTTTCGACCGTCGGCGGTCAATTGAAAATGGGTTTCATCCCCCGCAGAATTGAAAGGACGACCTATATTTTGAGCAGGTTGCCACTGCATTTCCACATCGGTATAAGCAGTTTTAAATATATCAAAACCACCCATACTTTGTGTTGAATTGCTGCTGAAATACAACGTTCGACCATCTTTGGCTAAAAAGGGAGTCGTTTCATCAAAAGGCGTATTGATATTAGGACCCAAATTTTCAGGATTCGACCAATTGCCTTCCGTGAAATGGGTATAATATAAGTCCAAACCGCCATATCCACCCGCCCGACGACTCGCAAAAATCATTAAAGTATCGTTGAAAAAGCATAAAGCATTATCGCCATCATTGGCTTTAAGCGGCGATGTGAAAGGTATCGGAGGCAGTTTTTGTGCTGGAGTTTGTTTGAAAACGTCCAATAATACTGCCCCAGCAAACTGCGTCAACCCTCGATACAAGTACATGGAAGTCCCTTTTTTGTCAAAACTGAGGATAAATTCATGCTCCGACGTGCTTAACAACGGATTTCCGAGCGGTGTAGGCTCATGCCATTCGCCATTATCGGTATAAGTCGAAAAAATATCAGCAGTGTATTTGCCATTTTTATCATCCGTCCGACCCAAATCGTCGCGCAAACCGCCTTCACTGAATTCTCGCGCCGACGCAAAATATAATTTGTCTTCATCCGTCGGGCTGAGGACAGGCGCGAATTCATCATAAGCAGAATTAACCGTTTCACCCAAATTTTCTACCAATGCGTCCTCTGTGGACAAAATTATTTTTTGTCCCGCAGCACATCTTTTGATGTCGGCGATGAGTGGACGGCGGCGCGGGTCATCCGATTTGGCGTTTCGGAGAAACATTTTATACAACCGAATCGCTTCTTTGAATTGAAATTCGTGTTGATTGACCTTGCCCAAATAGTAAGTCACCGCAGGGTCTGCACTTTTGTCCATCAAACCGCTTAAATATTGGCGCGCAACCCCCAGTTGATTCGCATGAAAAGCCGCAATGCCAATATCCCGTTGCACTTCGAGATTGCCCGGTTTTTGCTCCTGATAACGGAGTAAAAGGTCTAAAGCAGGTTTGAATTTCCCTGCATCGAACAAGACAGTCGCTTGTTCACGCAAATTCTGTGCGGAAGCGGGCAATGTAAACTGCAACGCCATCAAAAAAAATAAGATTCCGCGCACATACAG
>JBDKKX010000344.1:0-6357 GCA_039795795.1 Bacteroidota bacterium
TACTGTTTCCCCCCCGAGCAATCGTCGTCGAAGTTTTAGCCCCTTTGGGCGTTTCGACCCGCTGCCCCGTAGAAATGCCAATCGGAATCGTACCCGAACTGCCGCCGTCCACAAACGCTTTCGTCATATACGTCACATCCGCAACCGCACCTCCCGAACCCGTGTAAACAAATTTCGTATCACTATACCCTTTCGCCTTGACTCGAAACTCATATTCCTGTCCCCGCGTCGTTTTATACCGATACGCCCCATTCACCAAAGTCGCCTTGCCTAACCGACGACCCGTTTTAAAATCATACACTTCCACTGTCGCATGCGTAATATCTTTACCCGTCTCAGGATTCTTCACCTTCAACTCATAACCCGAATAACCCACTGCCTCTGGTGCGCCCGAAAAATTAGAAACCGTTGAATGATGAGAACTGCCCCTTAACGTTTTCGCCTTCACGCCCGCAACATGACCCGAACGCGCTACAAAACGCGCATCCGTAGCCGTTTCCGCAGCCGCCACCGTCGCATCCGAAATATTACTAATCGGAGCCGTATTATTATACTGTTTTGCAAAAGTAGATAAATACGGTTTCAATAAGTCAAAGCCAGCATACATTTCATTGCTTTGAACAATATTCAACCGATTGATTTCCAAAATAACCACCTTTCTTTCCCGAGAAGCATCCACCGCATAAACCGAAAAGGCACGTAGTTTAGGGTCATCACTCACACCCGCCCGCGCTTTCGTCTCGCCCAAAGGCTCAATCCGAACCCGCAAACGCCCTTTTTGCATATAATCCTGCAATGCACCATTATTAAAGGTGTAAAAATGATTCAAAACCGAACTAATCCGCCGAGAAGTCAAACTTTCATTATAATCCGTCGCCGCCAAAGGACTCGCAAAACCTTGCATCACCACTTCTAAACTATTGCCATTATTCAAATAATTCTGCAATAAATTAGAAAAATCCATCAACTTAATATAACCCGCTTGAATGCTGTCATAAAAAAATCGCTGAATATCATCCGAACCATCTTGCTTCAATTTCGCCGCATTCTGAGAAAATTCCCCTTGCTTGCTCATATATGTCGCAAAACTCTCCCCATAACTCAACATGGTGAAAGTCGCTTTGGAACTTTTATCGGGTCTATCATTATCAAAATACAAAACCACAGGCAAGCCCGTAAACGGCGATAAATAAATCGTATCCACATATTCAAACTTCCCACTCGCCATCGAACCCGTTGAAAACGACGTAGAATCCTTTCCATAAGTCGCTTTCGCGCCCTTGAAAAAATACCTTTTACCAAAATCTAAGGCATCATAAGTAAACTCATGCCCTTGTAATGTCTTCATTTCCAACGGTTTACCCCCAACTTCTCCAAATGCAACCGTCGCACCATTCAACGGTTGCCGACTGACCTCATCCAAGACATAAGCCCGCATCTTTAAATTCGGACGCAACCGCAATTCCTTTTGCAAAGTAGTCGTTTCGTAATACTCCTTCGTCGTAAAATCAATCGTATCGGCACTAAAATTCGCTTTCGTCGCCACCACCCGATACGATTTCGCAAATTCAAGCAGTTGACCAAATTGCCAACCTTTGCCATTAAACGGAATCTCCCGCGCAGCCCCCGTGCGTTTATCAATCAACGTCAGCGTACAACCATCCAAATTGCTGCCGTCGCGCAAACGCGTATATAACATCAAGTCAATTTTAGCATCATAAGCATAAATATCATTACAAACACAATCTCCATCCTTGCGCAAACAAGTACCACCCGTCCGATTCGAGGTAAAATACGATTTACCATCCGCCGAATTAAACGTATAATACATATCGTCATAACTGCTATTCAACGGATAACCCATATTTTGAACACTCGTCCATTCGCCCGACGTATCTTTTGGATATTTGAACACGTCAAAACCACCCAATCCCCGATGTCCATCCGACGAGAAAAAAAGCACCCCGCCATCTACGTAATAAAAAGGTGTAATTTCATCCCCACTCGTGTTGACCTCCTTCATATTGACAGGCGGCGAAAACGTATTATCCCCCACCGTCACATACCAGATATCCATTCCACCCTTTCCACCCGGTCGATTGCTCGAAAAATACAAAATATCTTTCCCACCTTCCTTCACCGCATGCGGCTGCGTCGTCGTATAACCCGGCATATTAATACTTTCAGGCAAACGCACAGGCGATTTCCAACCCCCACCTGTCTCCTTATCCCGAAAATACAACGCACAAGTAAAAACCTTCTCTTTATATTCGCAAAGGTTGTAATACAAACGCGAACCATCCGAATTCACCGCATAATGCGCCGCATGTTCCTTATTATCCGTCGGATTCAAAGCAATAGGCTCCCCTCTTTGCATCGTATCCGTCGAAAAAATGCGCGTTGCCATATCCGAACTTTCCAAATTATCCCAATTCGCCCCAGTCGTCTTTACCGACGTATAATAAAAACGATTTTGATACATCACCCCACCAAAATCCGTAAAAGGCGTATTCACCTTCGGACCCAAGTTGTAAATATCAATTTTATTCGGATTGCCGACGATTTCCTGCGCCCACTGACACGTTTCAATCTCATTTCGCGCCTTGATATGCGACGGACCCGCTTTCCGAAAATTAGCAATCGCATCGGGATATTTGCCCAAAGCCTTTTTAACCAATCCAAGCTTATAATAGGACTCTGCATCCGCATCGTTTTTATGGCGCGCATGCCATTTTTCAAAATATTCTTCGGCATAACGGTAAATTTTAGCCGACCGCGCTAATTCCGCCGCCTTAAAATACAAATCAACCCTTGAAGAATCATCTTGAATCAAGGCGTTGTAATAAGCCAATGCTGCATTATAATCCTTTTTATCAGCCGCTTCCTTCGCTTTTTGCTCAAACGCAGCAGGCGACTGAGCCGATAAGCGAACCTCATTCCCCAATATCAGCATTAGTAACAATATCCAAATCGTGTGAACGCTCTTCATTTCAAAAATATTTTTATTTTTGTTTGTTTACAGATGACATTTTGTTACAAATAAGTGGGACACATGGGACAATATTTCATCGGCGGCACTTTACTCAGAATGTATATAATACTAAATTCGGGTCCCCCAACCGTATTGGAAGCATTCACAAATTTGGAATGATTCACGTCATAATGCAAAGAAGCCTTCCATTGATTGTAATGAACGCCGACGAAAGGCACGCCCGAATCGCGATTCCGAAGCGCAA
Organism: Bacteroidota bacterium; assembly: GCA_039795795.1. Lineage (GTDB taxonomy): Bacteria > Bacteroidota > Bacteroidia > Chitinophagales > Saprospiraceae > JAAFJT01. The sequence goes on from JBDKKX010000344.1 coordinate 3,237, forward strand.
TCCCGCCTTCGACCGCCAATTTGCGCGTCATTTTGTTCACCAAATACAGGCGACCACCGACACTTGCGACAAATTCTTCATGAGGACCTTGGACTTGCTTGATAACATCCACTAAAAGGTCAAAATGGTCGGTCAATTGCACCACCCCAGAACCATAAATCGTATAACGACTTTCTACTTTAACCGAATCCCCCGCTTCAAAACTGTGGACAGGTCGATTGACATGGTACATCCCCGTCCCCACATTAATATAAGTGCGGTCGGTCTGATGCTGGCGCGTATAATTCACCCCCCAATTGACATCAAAAGTATGCTCCCGACCATTCACAATCGGCTCATTGGTCGGTGCGTTTGGATTGTACTGCTTCTCCACATACTGAGCATCAAACCTCAACTTGTCACTGTTGAAACGCCGTTGATTCCCAACAACGGAAACGCCGACGGTCACAAAATCCACTTTGGTCAACGGCAACGAATACGCACCCGTCAAGCCAAGCGACAGGTTATTCAACCGAGAATCGCCCGCTTGGTCATACCCAAACACAGCACCCACCCGAAAAGGACGATGTTGCAGCACATTATTCCCCAATTTGAAGTCCGCAAAACCCGAAACCGTCGAGTAGCTCACGGGGACATTGTACCATTGAGCGCGATAATTCGCACCAAAACGAGCATCTCCTTTAAATGTACCCGTCAACGCAGGATTCACATTCAAGGGCGACCAGCCAAAATTCGTGTAGTGAATATCTTGAGCCGATGCAAATAACGGCAGACACCAAACGGCTGTCCGCAGGAATAGGTTTGTAAAATAGTGTCGGTTCACTGTGGTTGTTTTTAGTAAAAAAATATGTTCCCAACAATCTGCTTAGATGGTATTTTTTCTGCATATCTCAAAGCAATGACCTCAAAATGATGTCACAACTTTCAAATTTCGCATAAAAATACTTTAAATCTGGCAATTAAAAAATTTTATCGTAAAATTCTCCTACCCAAAACAAAATTTTGCTTTACAGGCGAGTTAGTAACGGGGAGTTGCAATATTTGGAGATAAATAAGAAAAACTTATACAAATATATCATATTTATTCGTATGAATGCAAGTCTTCTCGATACATTTTTTTTATACAAATAATATAAAATTATATTTATGTCTAATATTTTCTCAAATAGTAGTGTCACAATTTATCATAAACCATTTTTTAATTTATATAAGAAATTGTTTTACACGCAAATAGAAACATTGAAATAAAATATAATTTATTTATCTTATTAAATTCTAATCCAAACAAGGTATTTTTATTTTTCAAATAAAAAATAGCAGAATATTCCCTTTTTTTTAAAAAATTAAAAAAATTTCGGTTTTAGCAAACAAAAGAGTAGTAAACTGGCAGTGTGTAGTTAAAACAAATAGTGACAAATTCATCGTTTTAATAAATGGCTCCCTCCTCGTGCGAACTAAAGTTCGGGAAACTTGCGAACTAAGTTCGGGAAACTTTCCAAGTTTCCCGAACTTGTTGAATGACGGCGCAAAAGTAATGTCGCTTTTACACAAAAATTAAAATATTTAGGTAACATTTTGTTAATGATTCTTGAATGCAGATATTAACTTATCAAAAACGCGTTCTATAAATCGCCTATCTTCGGTAATAATTTCCGCGGTCCCCTGCATTTGTTGGTCAAACATCAACGTCTTATTGTAACTTGTTTTCAACCCATTCGGCAAGCGCACCCGTACCGCTATCGACGTATTGTCCTTTGGCAAGAGGGATTTCGTGTCCACAATCCCGTCCACCATGCCAAATTCTTGATACGGATAGCTATCAAACTTAATTTTCACGCGCTGCCCCGCCCTGACCTTGCCAGAACCAAACATCGGTAACGCTACTTGACCAATCATAGTGCCATCGCCCTGTGGGACAATCGCCATAACTTGATCCGTTTCTTTAATATTTTGATGTGTAGCCCAATAATTGTTGAAAAAAGAGACTTTACCATCAATCGGCGCAGTCAATAGATATGTTTGTTTCCATCTTAGAATCCCCGTTTTCAGTTGATGCAAGTTTTCAACTAATCCGACATACTTCGTAGTATTCCCTTCTTTGGTATTTTGCTGTATTTCAAGAATGCTTTTATCGATTTGAATGCTATTGCCCTCAAACTGCTTGATGTTAATTTGCACGTTTTTGTACTCTCGCTCAAACATTAAAACCTCTTCACTGGCGCGTTCCAACTCATTGCGCGAAATGGGCGTATTGGGTTGGTTGTAAAGACCTTGTCTATCTTTTAATCGTTGCCTTGCAAAAGCCAAATTCTTATCCAAGGTGCGCATTTTCTCTCTTTCCGTGAAAATAAGTTGCTCCAAGTTAAATTTTTGGCGTTCCAATTGCCGAATATGTTCATTTCCAAAGTTTTCATTTTTTTTGAAAGCATACTCTTTCAGCAACTGAACAAAAACGGAATAAGTTGGTTGCAAATCACCCAAAAATAATCCAGATTTTGGTTTAAATTTAACAATACTCATCGCATTCATGGAATCTAACCGATTCAACTCCCTTTCCAAAAACAAAACATCTTGGTATTTTGCAGGGTTTTGCAGCACCACTAACAAGTCGCCCGCGTTGACGATGTCGCCATCTTTGACCCGAAGCTCTGCCAAATAACCCGTCGAACGGGCAACCACTGGCACTGGTGGGTCAAAAGTCGAGACACTGAGGGGTGCTTGAAGCTCGTCCGGATACTTGACCTGCCAAGCCACTATCAGCAAAAACCCTAAACCTAAAAATAAAACGCTTGTTCCCCACCGAACAATCCATTTGGGCGGTGTGCCGAGAATTTCTTGCACATCGTCGCTGCGTAATTCTATTCTTTCGTAATCTTCCATAGTGATTTTATTTTGCGGGGGTTGGTATTCGGATTAAATGGGATTTTTGGGGATTAAATGGGATTGATTTTTTTGGATTTATCGGATTTGCAGTATTTTAATGGGATGTTTCATTCGATGCGAAAAGTAGGTTACAAATGGGGATACGAATGGATGTACGGATTTCACGGATTTCACCAATTCGTACGGATTTTTTTTATTTTTTTGTTTGGATTTCGAGCACGGATTCCAAAAAATCCGT
>JBDKKX010000345.1:0-6320 GCA_039795795.1 Bacteroidota bacterium
TTTTTTTGGATTTTCAATGCTTAAAATCCAAAAAAATCTGTGAAATCTCGTTGAATCTGTTCAATCTGTGCCGAAAAGCCTTTTTGTCACGTACTAAGGCTGGATTTCCAACATAAATTCAAAAAAAATCGGGATGTTTCATTTTGGACCAAAACGGAAATTTAAAATCTCGGATTGTAAATAATCGGCGGTAATTTGCCTTTGCCGAACGATTGCCCTAAATTATATTGCAATAAAATTTCATGTGAACCCGTTTGCACCGTCCGAAGCGGCGAAAGCGTCCAATCATACGCATAATTCAACCGCCATTGTGGATTCAACTTAAAGCCTGCAAAAAAAACAATGGCATCCGTCGTCTTCACACTGTATCCGCGATAGCTCGCACCCAACAAAATATTTTCATCATATTGCCCATACAAACTAAAATCAGCTTGATGTTGGGTCAAATCCGACTTCAAAAGGACGCTCGGATAACATTTCACATTGCCAAACAGCTTAATGCCCGTACTAAAATGGGCAAAAATAGACCGTTTCGCTTGCCAATTCGTCATTTTTTCTTCTTGAAATCGGAATTTAGAGGCGGTTAATTGAGTCGCGCCCAAGCCGAGATTTAAGTTTTCGTTTTTGAAATAAATCCCTGCTTCAAGGATAGGCGCAGTCGCATTCAAGGGAGGCACGTTTAAACTATTATCATGATGGTTAAAGCTCGTGCCATATTCCCCGTCAGGTGTACGCAATTTAGTGAAATCAAGTGCCATTTGCGCCAAGCCACCGCCCGCACCAATCGATAAAAGTCCACCCGCCATTTTTTGCCCGATGCTCCATTGCAATTGCACTTGGGTCATGCGGCGCACCCCTAACAGGTCATTTTCAATTTTCAAACCCACCCCACTCCGCAAATAATAGACGGGTAAATGCACGGTTACAATTTGCGTTTGGGGCGCGCCGTCCAAACCCGCCCATTGTTGTCGAAAGCCGCCCGTAAAAACCAATGAGTTTTCCGTTCCTGCGGCGGCGGGATTAAACGCCGTTGGATTTAAAAAATATAAACTGTATTGAACGGGTTGTTGTGCTTGTAACACTTTGATTCCCAGACAAATCAGTATGCAAAAAATATTTTTCATGTTTTTAATATTAAGGCTATTTCTATGAAATGGATGGATTTTTAATGAACGGGTTGTGCGGTACGCTGGAATTGGGATTAAATGGGATTTTTTTGGGATTAAATGGGATTGATTTTTTAGGATTTTAGGATTTATCCGATTAAAATACTGCAATTCCTAAAAAATCTTAGCAATCAATCCCATTTAATCCCAAAAAAATCCGATTTAATCCGAATTCCAACGTGCCACACAACTTGAATTAATTATTCAAACAAAAGTATTGTATTTTCAGTAAATCCACACGATTCCATTCAAAAATAAAAAAAAAAGAGGCAGTGTGACCCACTACCTCCAGCCCTAACCAAATAAAACCAAATTATAAATATCTTTGCATCGGAACATTGACTTTCAAAGGATTGTCTTGCAAATAATGCCTTTTTGAAGGCATAAAATAGAGGTTCAAAGTTAGTTTAAACGATTAAACATGCCTGTAACCACCCCAAAACATATAAGTATAAATAGAATCTTTCATCCGATGGTTGAAGCAATTCCACCATTTTTCAAAGATTATTTGAGTTGCATTTCGCCTACTTAATGTACTAAATACAATAAGTCGCTTTGCTGACACAAAGATAATAAGAATAAAATTGAATCTCATGACAGAATTGATTTAATATTCTTTTTTTTTTACATAAAAAAGCCTTTTTATACTTAAATGAAGTATATTTAATATTCAAAATCGGTATTTAAATTCAAATAATAATATTTATTAAAAATTTAGTTTTTAATTTTAAAAAAAAATACTAAGAAAATATTGTTTTAAAATTTTAATCATCAAAAGTATGACTTTTTTACCTAAACCTTTGTTTGTGGCAGTTTTAGGCTGTTTTTTAAGCCCATTGTCCGCGCAAAACGAGCCTGAAAAGGATGTTGACGCGCTTTTCATTCGACAAATTTACGATAAAGCCTTGACGGAAAGTCAGGCTTATCCTTGGCTACGCCATTTGTGTACGCAAATCGGCGGCAGGTTAAGCGGTTCTCCGCAGGCGGAACGCGCTGTCGAATACACGCGAAAAATGTTGGATACGCTTCATGCGGATTCGGTTTGGTTGCAACCTTGCATGGTGCCGCATTGGGAACGTGGAGAAAAACCTGTGGTCAGCATGAAGCGCGCAAAATCTATGAATTTTCTCAATACGGTTGCATTGGGCGGCTCTGTGGGGACGCATGACAAAACGTTAAAAGCCAATGTTATCGAAGTAAAAACGTTGGATGAAGTGGATAATTTGGGAGATAAAGCAAAAGGTAAAATTATATTTTTCAATCGTCCGATGGATCCGAAACAAATTAATACTTTTGCGGCTTACGGGGGGGCGAATGATCAACGGGTTTTTGGCGCGAGTCGTGCGGCAAAACAGGGTGCCATAGCGGTTTTAGTGCGTTCTTTGACGACTCGTATAGATGATTTTCCGCATACGGGAACGATGATTTACACGGATAGCATTCCTAAAATCCCTGCCTTGGCTATCAGCACTCGCGATGCAGAAAAATTGAGTAAAGCGTTGAAAGAAGAGGCGAACTTAGAAATTTCAGTGCGTTCCGGCGGCAAAATGTCGCCAGATGTGCCTTCTAACAATGTAATTGCGGAATGGAAAGGTTCAGAATTCCCAAATGAAATTATTTTGATTGGTGGGCATTTAGATTCTTGGGATTTGGCGCAAGGGGCACATGATGATGGGGCGGGTTGTGTGCAAGCGATGGATGTTTTGAACTTGATGAAGCGTTTGAATTATCGTCCGAAGCGCACGATTCGTTGTGTTTTGTTTATGAACGAGGAAAATGGAACGGCGGGTGGCAAAAAATATGCTGAAATCGCCCTCCAAAAGGAACAAAATAAAGGGGAAAAGCATATTTTGGCGATTGAATCGGATGCGGGTGGTTTCACGCCGCGCGGTTTCAGCTTTGATGGCGATAATGATATTTTTGCTGATAAATTTAAAAAATTGACCACTTTGGTCGCGCCTTTGTTGGAAACGTATGACTTATCGTTTAAAAAAGGCGGTTCTGGCTCGGATATCAGCCCGATGAAAAAGCAGAAAGTTTTTTTAGCAGGTTTTAGACCCGATTCCCAACGTTATTTTGATTTGCACCATACGGCAGAAGATACTTTTGATAAAATCAATCAACGCGAATTAGAATTGGGTTCGGCAGCGATTACGGCTTTGATTTATATCATTGATAAATATGGTTTGAATTAGGATGCAAAAGGTTATAGCTGTCTCAAAAGAAAAATCACAAAATAGGATTCGGTTGTGATACGAATGGATGTACAGATTTTACCGATTTCACGGATTCCTACGGATTTTTTGTCCCCCAAATCCGTAGGAATCCGTGAAATCGGTAAAATCCGTACATCCATTCGTATCACAACCGAATCCTATTGGGTCTAAAAATTTAATTTTACCCTTTTGAGAAAGCCACTTCAAAAAATCTCCAAAATCGTTTAAAAAGTATGTATAATCAATTAATTATCAATATTTTAGACAAAGCATTATCCAAATTATCCGAAGGATTTGCCACCTTACCGCCCACGAATCCAACCTTGGACATGGCAGCGATGGAATCTATTTTGTTAAAAGTCGCGGAAAAAATGCAGGATAATTACCCCTATTTCCATCCTTTGTACGCAGGACAAATGTTGAAGCCGCCACATGAAATCGCAAGATTAGCTTATATGTTAGCGATGTGGGTAAACCCGAATAATCACGCTTTAGATGGTGGTCGAGCGAGTTCGGCGATGGAAAAAGAAGCAGTGGCACAAATTGCAAAAATGTTTGATTGGACAGCTCATTTAGGGCATTTGACGAGTGGCGGTACGTTTGCAAATTTGGAAGCCCTTTGGGTTGCGGGACAGCTTGCGCCTCAAAAAATGATTGTTGCGTCAGACTTAGCGCACTACACGCATGAACGAATTAGTCAAGTTTTGGGATTGAAATTCAAGAAAATTGCGACGGATAAATCGGGAAAAATGGATTTAGCCGCCTTAGAAAAGGCATTGAAAACCGGTAAAATTGGTACCGTCGTCGTCACCTTAGGCACAACTGGTATTGGCTCAACAGATGATTTACAAGGTATTATAAATTTAAAAAAGCAATATTCATTTAGGATTCATATTGATGCGGCGTATGGCGGTTATTTCCGATTGGCGCAAAACCTCGCGCCAAACACTTTAAAATCTTTTGCATGGATGCAGGAAGCGGATAGCATCGTCATTGACCCGCATAAACATGGTTTGCAACCGTATGGTTGTGGCTGCATCTTGTTTAAAAATCCTGAAGTAGGTCGTTTTTATAAGCACCATTCGCCTTACACGTATTTCAGTAGCACCGAATTGCATTTAGGCGAGATTTCATTGGAATGTTCTCGTGCGGGCGCGGCGGCGGTGGGTTTATGGGCGACACTGCAATTATTGCCGTTGGAAAAAGGCGGTGTTTTTAGTCAAGATTTGGAAAAAAGCCATCAAGCCGCCTTGCTTTTGCATCAAAAAATTGAGAATAGTGCCGAATTCATACCGCTTTTGGAGCCTGAATTGGATATTGTTTGTTGGGCGGTGAAGGGCGCGTCGATTAGCGAAATGAATATTAAAACTAAAAAATTGTTTGATGTTGCGGCGGAAAAAAACCTGCATCTTGCATTATTGAATTATCCGACTCAGAAATTGCCGAATCATTGGAAAAGTGTTAAAAAAGATGCGGATTTTGTGGTCTGTCTGCGTTCGTGTTTGATGAAAGCGGAACATTTGGATTGGGTGGATGCGATTTGGACGCTTTTATTGGAGGCGCATCAAGTATTTAATTGAAAAAGGCTTTTTGGCACAGATTGAACAGATTCAACGAGGTTTTCACAGATTTTTTTAATTTTAAACCTTAAAAATCAAAAAAATCTGTGAAAATCTCGTTGAATCTGTTGAATCTGTGATAAAAAACATCAATCCATATTCACCTGCCATTCCGCAGGATGCTTGACGGTATAAGAGATTTGTAACTTCTTATCTTCCAATGGTTTAAGTTGTAATTTCCAAGTCAAACGCCCTGTATTTTTATCCACAACAGGATTATCCGAAAATGTATATTGCACATCAATCTGCTTATCCGTCGCAATCGGCACTTGGTCTTCGATATTCAAACTAATTCCAATATTTTTTTTATTTTTAACCGCAATTTCATACGTCCGCGATTCCGTTTTTTTGCCCGAGAAAATCCCTCTTTTCGTTGTCAATTCCTTTTGTTTGACGCGCTTGACGACGATATTTTTATCCCGACCCATTGAAATTTTCAAAGTATCTTCGGTAGATTGCGTTTTCAAGACCGTTTTTCCAAGAAAAGTGCCTTCAAAATACAGATTTGCTTCGCCTTCGGGCAAATTATATTGTTCCCAATCCGTCAAATGTGCCGTTAAAAATACATCTGTTTCCAATTTAGGCGCGCAACTGTACTCGTAAAACGCGGCTAAAACGTTCTCTTTAATTTCGACTTGATATTCTTTATTATCCGTCGGAACAGTATATGGTAATTCAATATCATACGTAACACTCGTACTATGAGCTACTTCTGAAACATTTAAAGTAACACTTTTGGATTCAGGCTTTGCCTTTTTCGCCCTACTTAAGCTCGCTGCTTCACCTTGGAAAGTTTGTGTTTGTCCACTTGCTCCCAATGCTGTAACAACTACTTCTTGCAATGCCCTACTCTCTTTCAACTGTACATCTACAAAATTACTATTATTAGAAATTGGAAGCGTTTCACTATTGTAACCGACATATAAAACCGTTAAAGATTTGTCATTCGGCTGAATATCCAAACTAAATTTGCCATCTACATCCGTTACAGTACCTTTTGTTGTGCCAGTAACGACTACGGCTGCGCCAATCAAGGGTTCACCATTGGAAGCCTCCGTTATAAAACCAGTAATTGTTCGGTGTTGATTTGCCTGCCTTTGCGTTTGAAAATCAGATAAAAGATTCATTTGTCGTCCTGAATAGGTGGATGCACCGCCTGTGCCCAAAAACCAAGTCCCTAATTCTGGTTTGATACCCGTGCGTTTCGGTTCGCCCGTAGAAAGCGTCAATTTCACCTCTTTCCAATCTTCGCCAGAGTTTTGGCGTACTTTTCCCTTCATTTGCGCCGTCATCGGCGTATTCACATCCTGCACGCGAAG
>JBDKKX010000346.1:0-6317 GCA_039795795.1 Bacteroidota bacterium
AGTTCTTGAGGAATTTCCATTTTTTTATTGTCTTTTCACTCAAACAAATTTTTATCCCAACGAGTTGATAAATTTTGCTTCTTTTTTGCAAAAAAATTCTTTTTCTTGCACTCAGCTAAGTAGTTACAAAATAAAATACAAAAAATAAAACTAAACTATATAGCTGTTAAACGGTCTCTTTGAACATCATGCATCATATTATAAAATACATATCTCACTGCTTTTCAGTAGTTCTATTTTTTTCTATTATTGGTTGCTCAAAGGATACCAATGACTCTATCAATGATTTAAGTAAAGCGATTGAAGAAACAGACACGTATGATATAGAAAAAATTCAAGCTATCGAAGTATTAAAACAAACCTTAAACCACGATTCAGTTCAGGATTTAAGAAAACAATTTAAGATTTACGAAAAATTGTTTCATGCTTACGAAGTTTTTCGCTATGATTCTGCTTTTGTGTATGCTTTAAAATTGCAAAACATCGCTAATCTATTGGAAGACAAAGACTTGAAGGCTTCAGCTAAAATAAACTTTGGCTATATTTTGGTGTCATCGGGGATGTATAAAGAAGCCTATGACACCCTCAACACGATACAACTTCAAGGCGTTTCCAACCACATTAGAGCCTTTTATTTTGGGCTTTCTGCTCGTTATTACAACGATGTTGCCAACTATGACAACCATGCTTATTTTTCAAATAATTATAATAATATTGCGAATCGGTATTTAGATTCCTCTTTAATATTGTCTTCGCAAGGCACTTTTTTTAATCGTTTTTCTAAGGCTTTTATCCAATCCCAAAAAGGACAATTGACCGATGCGTATAACGATTTGCACCTTATTCTTCAAGACAAACAGCTCCCTTTTCATGACTATGCGATTACAGCCTTTAATTTGGCAAATCTCTATGAGAAAAATGGACAAATGGAGCGTGCCATTTATTACTGTACACAAGCTTCGATTGCGGATATTAAATCTTCTACGAAAGAAACCGCCGCTATTGCAAAATTAGCAGGGCTTTTGTATAAAAAAGGCGATACTAAAAATGCGTCTTTATGTATCAAAAAAGCCAATGATGATGCTATTTTTTATGGCGCAAGACAACGAAAAATACAGATTGGGGCAGTTTTACCCCTTATCGAAGGCTCGGTTATTAATGAAATGGAAGCACAAAAACACAATCTTTATCTGTATGGTATCGTCGTTACTTTTTTGTTAGTTTTGGTTATTGTTTTGATAATAACCGTTTATAAACAGGTGGGTAAATTGAGAACAGAAAGAAATAAGGTAGCTGAAGCGCATCGTCAACAACAAGAAATTAACGCACAACTTACTGAAGCCAATCGTTTGAAAGATGATTTCAACAACCAATTAACAGAAACGAATGAGGAACTTTGGGAAGCCAATCGGCTAAAGGATGTTTTGAATCATCAATTAACAGAAGCTATTGGAAAACTGGTGGAGGCAAATAAAATCAAAGAAGCCTATATTGGCTATTATTTTAATATGGATGCTGAAATTTTCACCAAGTTTGAGAAATTTAAAACGGACATTGATAAAAAATTAAGCGAAGGTAAACTCGCGGATGTCCGTTATATTTTGAAAAGCCATAATCCTCAAAAAGAAAAAGAAGCACTAGTCAAAAATTTTGATACCATTTTTATCAATTTATTCCCCTATTTTGTCCAAGATTTTAATACCCTTTTGAAAGACCAAGAGCAGGTAAAATTGAAAACGGGGCAGTTGCTCAATACAGAATTACGCATTTTTGCACTCATTCGTTTGGGTATAACCGACAATGAGAAAATTGCTCAAATACTGGGCTATTCTGTCAATACGATTTATATGTATAAAACGAAAATGCGGAATAAATCATGGGTTGCCAACGAAGATTTTGACCAAAAATTGGTTGACATAACGACTTTGAAAAATTAAAACTTACCCACTCCTAAAATTTCATCTATATAGAATGGGCTTTACTGGGTTGTTCTAAGTTGTTGTTTATCAGTTAATTATACTTATTTTCATCCCTTTTTTCTTATTCATTTTTCTATATAAGGCTTTAAAATGCTTGACGATATGGATTTAATACTTTTTCTTTGCATAAGAATTCTTAGTACATGACAAAAAAGGTGCAGATACTTTTCCCGCAAATTTCGCAGATTTTTTCCGCAGATTTGCGCAGATTTTGCAAATTATATTTTAAAAATCTGCGCAAATCTGCGGAAAAAATCTGCAAAATCTGCGGGAAAAGTATCACACTTTTTTTGTCACGTACTAAGATAAGAATTCAATAAAAATCAAGCAACAAGAAAAGAAAGATGAAAAATTTTATCTCTATCTCTACAATTCTCATCGTGTTTTTTATGTCTTGCCAAACCGTAGCGGATAAAAAAACGCCCCCCTCAGTATCTAACAGAAACTGGTGGAAAGAAGCCGTTGTTTATCAAATCTATCCCCGCTCGTTTATGGATTCAAACGGCGATGGGGTGGGCGATTTGAAGGGCATAACATCGAAGCTCGATTATGTTAAAAGTTTGGGCGTTGATGTGATTTGGTTGAATCCCATTTATGCTTCGCCAAATGCCGATAATGGTTATGATATTAGTGATTATCAAAATATTATGAAGGAATTCGGCACGATGGAAGACTTTGACGCGCTGTTGAAAGGGATGCACGAGCGCGGCTTAAAAGTCGTCATGGACTTGGTTGTCAATCATTGCAGCGACGAACATAAGTGGTTTCAAGAAGCTCGAAAGTCGCGGACGAATCCTTACCGCGATTATTTTCATTGGTGGAACGCCGAAAAAGGGAAACCCGCACCGCGTTATAGTTTTTTTGATGTCAAAAATGACGCTTGGGAATATGACTCAACGACAAACGCCTATTACCTCCATTATTTTGCAGATAAACAACCGGATTTGAATTGGGAAAACCCAAAAGTAAGGGCTGAAATCTTCAAAATGATGCGTTTTTGGTTCGATAAAGGCGTTGACGGTTTTCGGATGGACGTGATTCCGATTATTTCAAAGGACACGACTTTCCCTGTGATGCCCCCTCTGTATAAAGGCGATTGGGGCAGATTTTATGCAAATGGACCACATATTCACGACTATTTGCAAGAAATGAACCGTGAAGTTTTGAGCAAATACGATATTATGACTGTCGCCGAAGGCATGGGCGTTTCGACAGACGATGTTTTGAATTTTGTAGATGCGGACCGCAAAGAGTTGAATATGGCATATCATTTCGAAGGCACGAGTTATGGTTATGTACCCAATCAATTCAAAACAGTTGACCCCAAAGGGTATGATTTGGTTGGTTTTAAGAAATTATATTCCCGTTGGGATTCTGCTTTTAGCCAAAAAGGTTGGGGAACCATTTATCTCGGCAACCACGACCAGCCGCGTATGTTGACCCGTTGGGGCAACGATTCCCCTGAATTTCGGGCGGTTTCTTCAAAAATGTTGACCACTTTTTTAATGACGATGCGGGCGACACCTTATTATTACTACGGCGACGAATTGGGGATGAACAATATCAAATTTGACCGCATCGAAGACTACCGCGACATTGAGACCTTGAATGAATATCAAAAAATCAAAAATCAAGGCGGCGATTTGAAAGCATTTATCGAAAGCCAAAAGAATGGTGGCGCACGCGACAATGGACGCACGCCTTTTCAATGGGATAATTCGCCAAACGCTGGTTTTACGAAAGGGACACCGTGGCTAAAAGTCAATCCAAATTACGCGACAATTAATGCCGTCGCGCAAGAAAAAGACCCCAATTCGATACTTAATTATTTTAGAAATATTGTCAAATTGCGGAAATCAGAACCGACTTTGGAGTATGGCAAATATACCTTACTCGACGCAAACAACCCCTCCGTATATGCTTATACAAGAGAATTAGACGGCAAAAAATTGCTTGTTTTGTTGAATTTTAAAAGCAAAGATGCAAAAATGGATACCTCTGGTCTGGATTTGAGTAAAGCAAAAGTATTGATTGGCAATTATCCTACCCCCTCAGTATCGGGCAGTTTGAAGCCTTATGAAGCGGTGGTTTTGGCTCTGTAAGATATTGATTTTAAGCAATTTAACTTGCGTCCAGTTTGAAACTGGACGCAAGTTGTTATTATACATATTTCATTTTTTTTTAACCGAAATTTAAAATATTCTACTGAGTTGTTAAAGTTGTAATTTATAAAAAGTTGATTTTTAATTCTTTGAAGTTTTTTCTTACGAGAAGGGAACGTTTTCAATCGGAGAAAAAATGATATTCTGAAAAAACGGTTGCAAACAAAGCACTGCGCGGCAACTCCCCGCAAACCCCAACGCAAAGGCTCGACTGCGGGGAGCTGCGTCAGTGCCATCGTTGTCAACCATATTTTACATATACATAATATTGAACTAACTTTCAGTTAGTGTTTTGTGGTGTAATTCGGGATTTTCGTGGTGGAAAAGTTCGATTTGTACGAATGGAATTAAGAACAGGAATTTTACAAAACTCAATCCTGCAAACTGAACTTAGGGGGTATATGTCCTGCAAAAGATTGTCATGCGAATGGAACTTGGGCATATGTCCTCCAAATACAACGGTTTCATTTTTTGATTAAAACTCTTTTTAGAATGATTATTCGGCTTCCTTTTAAAATCTTCTTTGGAGTGCTTGTGAGTTTAGGATGGATGGCATGTTCTTCGTCCAGTTCTCTTCAAGAACGCTTGGCTGAGAATATGGCTCAGAAAATTCAAATGGTTCGGGATAGCCACGAAACAACGTTGGGGTTAAACAACTTTCAGTTGAAAGCCGTGCCCAAGGATGTTTTATCGCTCACCCACCTCGTCCGTTTGGATTTAATGGACAATTGGATTGAAGATTATGCTCCGCTTCGTGCATTATCCTTTTTGAACGAATTATCGCTGCACCATAATGAAATGAAAGACCTTTCGTCCCTGCGATCCCTCACGCAAGTAAAAGAACTAACATTGTCCGCAAATCAAATTCGGGATCTTTCGCCATTACAATCCCTGCCTCAATTGACGCACTTAAATCTCAATAATAATCACATCACCGATCTATTCCCCTTGAAAGGCATGGCTCAATTGGAAGATTTCCAAGCCGCGGCGAATCAAATTCGGGATGTTTCGGTTTGTCGTGCGTTTGTAAATCTTAAGACGTTGTTTGTACCTGAAAACCAAATTCAAGATATCAGTGTTTTAAAAAATCTTTCTCAATTGACCTATTTGGATGTGAGTGACAATCAAATTCGAGAGATTCAACCGATTCGTTCGCTCCACCAATTAAGGCGGTTGTATTTGGGCGGAAACCCCATTTTGGATTTTTCAGTGATTCGTCACTTGCCGCAATTGGAAGATTTAGATTTAAGAGGAACTTCTGTTTCCAACATTGATTTTGTAGCTTCTTTAAAGCAGTTGGAACGCTTAACGTTACGGATTCACCCGACCTGTGATCTATCGGTTCTCCAAACGTTGAAAAAACTGACCGATTTGAATCTCTGGGAAAGTCAACTCAAGTCCTTGAATGGGCTACAAAAGTTGACTCAATTAACCGAATTGGGTTTGAACGAGAATCAAATTCAAGATCTTACGCCCTTGCAGCATCTCACTCAATTGAATACGCTGCATTTGGAAGGGAATCAAATTCAAGATCTGAAATCGCTTCGAACACTCACCCAGTTGACCCAATTATACTTAAATGAGAACCAAATTAAGGACCTTGCGAGCCTGCCGCCCTTGAGTCAGCTACGCGTGTTGGATCTAAAAAACAATCAAATTAAAAATTTTAATTTGGATTTAACGCAGTTTCCGAAATTAGATTGGGTGCATTTGGAGGGCAATCCCATTGAGAATTTGCCCAAAGAGTTGCTGGACGGAGATGCGGCTAAAATTCGCGCTTACCAAGCGTCAAAAGCTCGAAACCAATAGACTCGCGGTTTGAGTTGGGCGAAAATTTTGCAGAAAAGTAAATTATTAGTTACCAATGGGTGAGTAATAATATTCTGAAAATACTGTTGCGAACAAAGCACTGCGCGGCAACTCCCCGCAAACCCCACCGCAAAGGCTCGACTGCGGGGAGCTGCGTCAGTGCCAGTGTTCTCGGTAATTTTTTGTATATAAATAATATGCAACTGTATTTCAATTTAGGAGTGGTGTCGAGTTGTGAATTTTAGCGGTGGAAAAGTGGGGTTTGTACGAATGGAATTCAAGGCAGGAACGTTACAAAATGCACTCATAGGAAATGGAATTGAGGGCAAATCGGTACTGCAACGTTCATTATTCGAAAGGATTTAGG
>JBDKKX010000347.1:0-6307 GCA_039795795.1 Bacteroidota bacterium
GTTCGGTGAACAATGAAATGATTCAGAGAGAAAAAGCCATTCAGCCTTAGAAATAATTGCGCAAGGCTTTCGGGTTCGAGAATATGTTTACCCTCTTGATTTGTCATCTGTATTTTTTTTGTAAACCTCAATTCTGTTATTTTCGTGGGCAAAATTATTGGAATGCGTTGTAGAAACCAAATATTTTATGGATTTTTCTAACTATTTCAGGAATTCATTTTTCGCTAAAAGATTGTAAATCAATTTTTTAGCGGGAAATAAATTTCCCGATTTTCGCAATTCAATTTAGTCTGGCTATGAATTACTTATTTGAGCAGGTACGTCTCGGAATCAAACAAAATGTTATTAGCGACAGATTCAAACGCTTTTTTGGGAACAGATTCGACAATATAATATTACACTTTTTTACAAAATATTAACTACATAATTAACAAAAATGCTTAATTTTGCAGTAGTAATTTTTAAAAATAACATATTTTAAACATGACAGACAAGCTTAAGGTTTTTGAAGAAAAAGTTGTTACTCCATTAACAGAATCTTTGATAAAAGACGCTTCCATCTTGCGTAAATTTACAATTGGTAAACCAAGCCATGAGAATAAGCAATATTTTACTTGGATACAAGACCATTTAGGGGTGATTGGTAAGGAAATGGCTCATTATGAATTAATATCGGACGATTCAAAAACAATTCATCTGGATATTCATTTTGAGGCTGACGACGAGAATATCCGTAAACGCTTGGTTGAAACTTTAAAAGTTGAAGTTGACAAGTCCACAAAGTGGATTACATTAGATGGTAATCAAGTAATCCGAAACGAAAAATCGTTTAAGATAAATTCACCCTCTCTTATAGAGGACATCAAAAAAGCACTACTCCATTTAGATGAAAATTGGGGCAGCAAAATTAGAAAAATTATGAATAAGTTGGAAAATCCAAGTATCTCTGTGTGGGAGAAAATTATCAACAAGAAATATCAAATTATCTTGCAAGGTGCACCTGGTACAGGAAAAACTTATAATGCAAAATCGCTGGCATATCAATTGATTTTCAATGAACCACTGCTGGCAGCGCAGCGAGAAGAATTTTTAAAAGAATTAGTGAGTTCTGACCAATTCGCGTTAATACAATTTCATCCTGCGTACTCGTATGAAGATTTTGTACGCGGCATTACGGCAAAATCTAACGGTCCATCCATCGAATATATCACTGAAAATAAAATTTTAGCTGAATTTGCTCTACGCGCTCATCAAAATTATTTGGACAGCAAAAAAACACCCGAACAACGCTCTATTGACCAACAATTTAATCAGTTTGTGGAGTATGTTAAAGGACAAGTTGACAAAAATGAAGAAAAATTTGTTATAAAAGGAGCCTACATTTATGAAGTAACTTCGCAAGAATTTAAATATAGAGGTACAAATGCCAATTGGACTGGTAAATGTCCAATCATGGATATACTTGAATTGTATAAACTTGGGATAATAAAACCAACTCAAATTAAAAATCTAAAAATAAATATTTCGGCTTCTGCCAGACACGACAGTAGTTATCCAATGGCAATATTGGATGCTTTCCGAAAATTCTTGGGAGATACACCCACCCAAAGTTTAATAGACAAGGAATTTGCAGCAGTGCCACTCCAAAATTATGTATTAATCATTGACGAAATTAATCGTGCTAATTTGCCCTCGGTATTGGGCGAGCTGATTTATGCTTTGGAGTATCGCGGCGAACCTGTCGATAGTATGTACGCGCTTGATGGCAATAATCAACTCATTTTACCTAAAAATTTGTTTATCATCGGCACTATGAATACGGCGGATCGGAGTGTAGGGCATATTGATTATGCGATTCGGCGTAGATTTGCTTTTCTGGACGTTTTACCAAGACTTTCTGTGGTCAAAGGCGATAAGGCAACAAATCTTTTTAAATCCGTTGCTGCCCTATTTTGCAAAGAATACAAGGAGCAAACAGAGGGAAGCACGACTCATTTAGAGAAATCGGAATATTTAGCACCCGATTTTAAACCCGAAGATGTTATGTTAGGTCATAGTTATTTTCTCGCAGAAGATGATGATACCTTAAAATTAAAATTGGAATATGAAATCAAGCCGATTTTACGAGAGTATTTGAAGGATGGCATTTTATTGGAAACCGCAAAAAAGAAAATCGAAGACCTCAAACTCAATGCATAATATTATCTATAAAAACGAACATGATGTGATAGATGAAGCTGATTTCAAAATTTTGAAAGATAAGGCATCTCGTTTTACGAGTGGTTCTGAATCGGCTTATAAATCAAATCAACTCAGCTATTTTATTGGTTTAGAGTGGATTACGATAAATGAAAAATCATTATGTATATCACCAAAATTGAATACAAATGAGGCTAAATTGGATTATCTTTCCATGCTAATGAATGGTTTGAAGTATGAGCAATCCCCTAAATTTCTTAATCAATTATTTGACATTAAATTGGATGAACCCCATATTTTAATAGAGCAACAACAAGATTTGTTGACACCATTATTAGTTATTCCGTTTTTAGAAGTGGTCAAAACCATTGTACGTAAAGGGTTGAAAAAATCATATTATAAAGTTGAAAGAAATCTGAATGCCAAAGTCAAAGGGAAAGTATTAATTGCGCAGAATTTAAAACAAAATGTTTTTAAAAATAAGCCACTTAATACCGTTTGTCAATATGAGGAATTTGGTTTTAATAGTTCTGAAAACCGTTTTTTAAAAAAAGTTTTGCGGTTCGTTCAACGTTATTTATCCTCGTTTCATTTTCAAAAAATAGAAAATCATGCTCGAAATGTTTTTAATTATATTTTGCCCGCGTTTGAAATGGTTGACGATACGACGGATATGAATGAGGTTAAACAATTGAAAATCAATGCTTTTTATAAAGAATATTCGGATGCCTTACGATTGGGAAAGTTAATATTGAAACGATTCGGTTATAATTTAGCGGCTGCAAATGAACAAAATGAAAAAATAAAAGTGCCTCCTTTTTGGATAGATATGTCCAAATTATTTGAATTACACGTTTTGGGCTTGTTGAAAGAGCGTTTTGGAAATGATATTGAATTTCAAGTAGATGGAAATTATGGAGATGCGGACTATATCTTGAAAAAAGAAGGTATGAAAATGATTATTGATGCCAAATATAAACCACAGTATAAGACAAAATACGAAATTGGTGATATTCGCCAATTGAGTGGCTACGGGCGTGATAAATTACTGATTCAAAAACTTCAAGTTGAAGAAACAAGGATTGTAGATTTGCTGATTATTTACCCAGATCAAACAGGTGTAATGAATTTTCAAAATAATATTTTATTGGACAAAAAAGAACCTATTGATGAATTTGTTCAATTTTATAAAATCGGAATAAAATTACCAATGCTTACAGCAGGACAAGAATAATGTTCAACACATTTTCACGAATTTTTAGTCAAAAACAACTAAAAATTCGTGAAAAATTCGTGCAATTCGTGGCTAATGAAGTTTAAATTTGGGCAAATCGGCTACTTTTTCGCAACAAACTTGTTCCATCACTTGCTTCAATTGCGTTTTAAGAATGCTCATCGTATGATGCCCGCCTTCATTGCCCAATGCCGCAACGCCATACATAAACGACCTGCCCAAAAAAGCAAAATCCGCCCCACTCGCCAAAGTCCGCGCAATATCGGGACCCGAACGCAACCCACTATCCATCATAATTTTAATTTTAGATTTATAATTTTCCACAATCGGCGGCAGCGATTTAATCGTGGATTGCCCAACATCTATCTGTCTTCCCCCATGATTGGAAACAATTATTCCGTCAAAACCTAATTTTACCGCTAATTCGGTATCTGCTTCACTTGCAACGCCTTTTAAAACCAATTTGCCTTTCCAACGGTCTCGAATGGGCTTGATTTTCTCCTCGTTGACGCGCCCTGCAAAGGTCTGATTCATGTACGCACCTAATTGACTCATATTCAATCCTTTAGGCATGTATTTTTTCATGGTTGCAAAATGCGGTTGCCCATGCCAAAGCGTATTCAAAGCCCAATTGGGTTTACCCATGATTTGCAAAATATTTTGCAGGGTCATTTTCGGCGGCATTGCTAAACCATTCCGCATATCTCGTGGGCGATAGCCAAAAGTCGGAACGTCGCACAAAACAACCAAAACATTGCAACCTGCGGCTTCGGCGCGGTTAATAATGTCGTCGCGCAAGGCATTATCCGCAGGATGATAGAGTTGAAACCAGAATTTTCCATTTGTAATCTCGCCGATTCTTTCAATGCTTGAAGTTGTGACGGTGCTTAAAATGAATGGAATATTATGTTCGGCAGCCGCTTTTGCCAAGATTTCGGGCGAATTGGGCCACATTAAGCCTTGTAAACCGACGGGCGCAACGCCAAAGGGCGCATCATACATTTGTCCAAACAATTCAGTTTGCATCGAAGAACCGCTATGTTTGGTTAAATACAATGGTTTTAACTCGACTTCACGAAGTTCTGCTGTATTTTTATACAAATTTACGTCCTCATTGCAACCTCCATCCAAATACTCAAAGGCAAAACGAGGAATGCGTTGACGAGCGCGCTCCCGCAAATCGTCAACAGATGGGTATTTTGAATTATACGATAATTTCATGTATGTAATGATGAATGTGGCTGTCTCAAAAATTTAATTTTTAGACCCAATATTATTGGGGTTGTGATACGAATGGATGTAAGGATTTTACCGATTTCACGGATGCGGTACGGATTTTTTCTTGTCATTCCGTAGGAAACTCGGTTTCCTACGGAATGACAAGAAAAAATCCGTACCAATCTGTGCAATCCGTTCAATCTGTACATCCATTCGTATCACAGCCGAATAATATTTTGTGATTTTTTCTTTTGAGACAGCCACATTGATTAATATTTTTTTAAATTAATTTTTGGATAAACATTGGGTTTGGAATTCCAATCCTTATGAAGGATTGAGGCAGCACCCAGCGCGGATGCTTGCGCGATTTCAGCCGCAAAAATTGCTAAGTTTGGAAATGCTGCTGCCAATAATGACATGAAAAGTTCATTTTTGGCAAAACCGCCATCCACAAAAATCCGTTGTACCTTCGATTTTGAATTAAGAATTAAATGAATCGATTTAATTTGTTGATTCATAATTTCCAACATCAATTGATGATAAGCCATTTCGTAATTTTCAAATTGACTTAATTCGTTGATTTTCAATGATTTCAAGCGCAATGCAGCAATCATACTTGGATTATAATTCACCGTTTT
Organism: Bacteroidota bacterium; assembly: GCA_039795795.1. Taxonomy (GTDB): domain Bacteria; phylum Bacteroidota; class Bacteroidia; order Chitinophagales; family Saprospiraceae; genus JAAFJT01. The sequence goes on from JBDKKX010000347.1 coordinate 5,290, forward strand.
ATAAGCATCCAAATTTACCTTGAAATGCGTTGCCAACCGATGAATTTGAGTTTCATGTTCGTGACCCGCGAATAGGCGTGAAGCCTTTACAGGCTGTCCTTCATACGTTAGGTAACATAAGCAATCTTGTTCCAATTCCTTGTAAGTCAATGGATTATCATTAAAAGGATTCAACGCAATATTCCAAGTACCTGTGGATAAAAGTAAAAAAGGCTCTTTAAATTGCAATAAATATGGAATCAATGCCGCCGAACTGTCGTGTAAACCAATGCCAATTGCAATTCCATTTTCGATTTTTGCCGTTTGTGCGGGTTGAATCGGTGGTAATTTGGATAAGATGCCTTCGTTTTCGACCCAATCATGGTACGTTTGGGTGGTAAAATCCCAAAAATTGGTGTGGCAACCGATGCTTGTAAGGTCTGCATAATATTTTTGAGAAAACAACGAACTTACATATTGTGGCAAATGCAAAACATATTTTATTTGCTCAAAAACTGTTTTTTGCAATTCTTTGAGTCGATAAAGCTGCATGCCCGAATTTAAACTTTCCAAAACAGGAGACGCGCTTACCACTGCAAAATGTTGTTTGCCTCCATATTGCTCGTAAAATTTATCTGTTAAAACTTTTGGATAAGGCTTCAAATAATTGTATAATGGAGTCAATGGTTTTCCATTTTCATCCAAATACACCAAACTTGCCCCATAAGTGCTGAAATTAATCGCTTTTACAGCATATTGGGGTTGAATTTCAGCCCAAGTATCCGTCAACCATGCCGATAACAGGGCAATATCTTCACAAGTATCGCCATCTTCATCTGTCGTTTCGGGCAAATGGACAGATTTTTCCCACACAATTTGATAATTTTCGTCGAAAATGAACGCTTTTTTATTGGTTTTACCAATATCAAAAATAAGAACCATTGGATTTCGGATTGTGGATTTCGGATTTTTTGGAATGATAGGGCGAATCGGAACGCGGAGGACACAGATTGAGCGGATTTGCACGGATTTTTTTTAT
>JBDKKX010000348.1:0-6291 GCA_039795795.1 Bacteroidota bacterium
CATGCTCAATTGATGCAACATTTCATGAATTTTTTGTTCAAAAGCAGGAATCGCCGCTTGACGACGTTGCGATAATTCAGCCGCTTTGGTTTGTAACGCTTTGGATTGTTCCACCAAAATCGTTTCTAACAAAACAATTTCATCTTTTAAATCACTAAATGAAGTCAATTGTTGCCGCAATTGCGCCTCAATTTCCAACAATTGTTCTACCGAATGCAGATGATGTTTTTTTTGCAATCGATAGATTACATCTAACCGCGCTTGCATTTCTGCAATGCGTTCGCCATCATATTCCGTAGATTCTGCAATTGTTTCGCATTCATCTCCAACATCTTGTAATTCATACGTCAAACCTTCCAACCGTTGATGCAATTCCATAATCGCATTGCCATATTTTTTAACGCCCGCCAAACCATGAATCACCGTTTGTAATTGTCCCACAATACTATTTTCCACTTCGTTCAATGCTTGAAATGCCGCGCCCAAAGTGCGTTTAATGGTTTCGGAATGATTCAATTGCGTCATTTCGGTTTCCAAACGCTCTTGTTCCCCTGCAATTAATTCCGCTTTATCAAATTCGACCAATTGAAAATGAATAAAATCCATTTCCCGCGCCGAATTTTCATTCCGTTTGACGAGTTGCGCCAATTGACGTTTATTTTCTTGAAACTTTTTGTATAAAATCTGATACTCACCCAGCAAGTTTTTATTATCTGCCAGCGCGTCCACCATCCGAATTTGGAAAGAAACTTCGTGCATATCCAACGTGTCAAATTGTTGATGCAAATCGACTAATGCACCTGTAAATTGACGTAAAGTATTGAGATTCACAGGCGTATCATTGATGAAAGTTCTGGATTTGCCTGCGGGCGTGAGTTCCCGCCGCACGACAGATTCCGTTTCGTAATCAATCTCATGCGCTTCAAAAAACGGTTTTAAATCGTATTTCGCAATGTTGAAATAGCCTTCGATGACACACTTTTCATTTTGCTTGTAAAGGACTTTGGTATCTGCGCGATTGCCCAAAATCATCCCCAAGGCACCCAGTAAAATGGATTTACCCGCGCCCGTTTCGCCTGTAATGATAGTTAGTTTGTTGGAAAAATCCATTTCCAAGTGTTCAATGATGGCGTAGTTTCTGATGGAAAGCCTTTGAATCATTGATGATTACGATTTAAATTATTTTAAAATAAAAAATAAAAATGTTGCTTTTAGGAAGCAAATTTACAAATAATTTGGAATTAAGAAGGAATTGTAAAACATTTTTTTTATAACTATTTGGATATTTTAGAAAAATCATCATAAAATTGCGAGAATAGCATTTTGGAATCTTAAACACTGCATAATCATAAGTCATTAGACAAAATTAAACGTACAACTTGACGCAAGTTGCAAACTTGCGTCAAGTTATAACTATTTAATAATCAATATTTTAAATCATTTTAGTTCGTATCATTTTAATTTGTCCAAGCACTTACAGGTAAATAGGGCATAATTTTAAAATCTGAAACGCCTCGTTTCTGCGCCGTGAAGCCTACGCCCATTAAAACAATTTGTTTTTTAGACAACCGATATAAATCAGGATAACCTTTTTGAATCATTTGGTCAATTGCCTCTTGCGCGTGTTTGCCTTTTTTAAATTCAAATATGTAAATATGCGAATCCGTTTCCACAACGGCATCAATTCGACCCTCAGAAGAGAGGATTTCTGCGTTCATACGAACCGATAATATGTTAAAAATCAAATAAATAATCGCATGATAAAAGTTTTCTGTCACTGATTTGCGTACTATTTTGGTATTGCCTGCCTTGTCCACCGTCTCCACATTCTCGAAAAAAAAAGGTTGAGGCAATGTTTTAAACAAATCGGTCATAATCGCAATCACTTGTTCTGGCTTGTTTTGGAGAAATGCCTCGCGCACATCCGAAGCCGTTACACGCGCCTCAGAAGGGTCTTTGTCCGCGTATTCTCCTAATAAATGCGCCGTAAACGACTCTTCCACCTCTTTATTCGGGTAATAAACCATGAAAAAATCATCTCCAAGTGGTTCTTTGAAGGTCAAATAACCCGTTTGCAACATCATCGAAACGACCGACCATTTTCTAAAATCATGGAGATTATACGCCATTTTGTGTACTTTCGTGCTTTTCATCTTAAAATTGGTATGAAGTCTCAACATTTTCGTTAAAAAAGTCGGCGTTCCTGTTGCCACCCAATAATTATCAAATTGTTGATACTGCATCAAGTGCATCGTCGAGTACGGATTATAAACAAAATTAATACCATCCCATGAAAAACCGTTGTACCAATATCGAATTTTTGCCATAATTGCATCCACACTCACCCCTTCTTTTTGCGCTAACTCCTCCAAACCCGACCTACAATACTGTCGAATTTCGGCTTCCGTAAAACCACAAATTGTTGAAAACGCTTCATTCAAAGTTATATCGCTCAAATGATTCAAATCCGAAAAAATAGAAACTTTCGCAATCCGCGAAACGCCCGTAATAAACGTGAAGCGCAAAAAATCGCCACTCGGTTTCAAAACGCCATAAAAAGGTTTCAAAATATCTCTATTGGTTTCCGCAAGCGAAACATTGTCCCCTTCCAATCCTTGTATGATAGGTTTATCATATTCGTCAATTAAAATGACTACTCTTTGTTGATATTTGTCATATATTTTTTCTATCAATTCCGCAAAAGCGGGGGCATAATCGTTCGATTTTAACACAATTTGATGTTTGTCTGCACATTGTGATACCATAAAAAATAAGGCATTTTTAAATCCTTCCCCAAAATTGCCCAGTTTATCCATTGAAAATCGAATGACAGGATATTTTATCCAATCTATTTTATCATATAAATACAAACCTTTAAATAATTCTTTTTGACCCGATAAAGCAGCTTCTAAAGTGCTGATAATCATAGACTTACCAAATCGGCGAGGGCGACTTAGGAAAAAAGCAGCATTGAACTCTTGTGACAAAAGAGGCACTAAAAATTGCGTTTTGTCCACATACACGGCATCCCCTTCTCTCAATTGAGCGAAGATTTGCGAAGTAACAGGATAATTTCGAGACATCATTCCTTGATTTTAGAGGTGAAATAATCTTTTACCAGTACAAAGATAAACCTTTGCCAACATCTAAACCGAAAATTTCAATTTAACAGAGCCTTATTGCGGGCGATTCCGAATGATTATAATTTGGAGGAGTCCAACGAGCCAATAAAATTTAAATTTCAAAAAGGTGTACGCCAATTCCCAAGCTTCATGGATTTCATCAGACTTCCGCAAAGCCAATACCCGATTCAGTTCCACTTTCATGGAACACAAAGGCAAAATCAAACCAAATAAAATAATAATCAATAAACACCCAATTTTTTGTTTAAAAATCCATTGTCTAAAAACCAAGTTAAACCCTAATAATATTACAATTAAAACGATGTCAAAAGTGCCTATTATCATTTCATTCCAATTTTTATAAACTTAAACGCGTCCCAATTCGCCAATAAATTCGCTCATACCAACTTTTTGACGCATCTTGAAGTTGCCAATTATAAAAACCTGCCGCGCCTAAACCTAAGTTTGAAAAATTCATAATATTGATTATCAATAGATTATCTAACCGAAATCCTGTTTCAACAATCCATTTTGAAGGCGTTTTAAAATCAAGGTTCGTATGCGCAGTCGCATCACTCAAGTTGCCATACGCCACATTTTGTATCAAAGACAAAAAAGGCGCAGAGCGTTTAGACCGATATAAAACATTTCCAACTTCTTGTTTATAAAAAAGATTTGCAAAACGGTCGGATAACCAAACCGTTTTATCCGTCAAGGTTTGAAACGTATTATCAATCACAAAATGGGAAGCGATGCCCACTCCTTGATTCAACAAAAAAAGTTTTGAAAAAGGTGCTTTCCCTATCGTACCGCCTGCTTCTACGCGCCAACTCGCTTTGCCAATCCGTTTCAATAAAACCGTTTGATAAGCGGCAATCACGAATCGATTATAATCATATTGACCATTAAACACATCTTTAAAACCTTTTGTATAAATCAAATCCACGATTGGATACCGATTATTTTGAAATTGAGGGTCGTCGAACAAGGTCTGACTCGGGGCATCAAAAACATATTTTGCATAAAAAGAGGCTTCTGTAAAATTAAATTGTCCAGTTCTATCCATACCATTTTCAATAAAATGATACAAATAGTTGGGTTTCAAAACCTGCTTTTGAACCGAAAACCGCGTAAAAAGGCGTTTTGCAATCCGAACCGTAAAATCTGCACCGATTTCTTCCGTCCCATCCAAACGCGAAGCATATAATTTCCGCGAAACCAACCCTTCGGGTTCTACATCGGAAGTACCCGGTTCGCGCAAATCCTGCGCATACCGAAACCGCAATGCCATTTGCCGACTTTGCATCAATCGAAATTTCAATTCCCCCCCATATTTCCATGCCTTGTCCGCCAAACCGTAGCCCGCATAAACATTCGTCTCCCAAAAACGAGGACGCGTTACATCATTGCGCACCGCATTCGTCAAACCAATGCCAAGCCGAACCTTTTCGTAATCATTGATATACAAGCAGTTCGACAAATTCAAATTCCAATAATCCGTCAAAGGAAACTTCCCATAAGACAAATATTGAAAACCAGTCGCTACCAAAGGAAAGTTTTTTTTGCGCCCAAAACTATCCAACCATTCATACGTGCGCCTATCTTTCAAGGTGAACGGAACGACTTTTCGATACGATAGCCAAGCACTATCGGGTTGCAAATGCGCATTTGACTCAACAATCAACGGCGTTTCGGGCAAAAAATCCGCTGGTTTCAATGCAGGATTAATGGCAATATCCGAAATCGCACTCCGCCCAATCACCCGCATTCCAATCAACGGATTTGGATATTTATCATATTCCAATTCAAAATTCAATTGTTCGGGAAACCAATGCCCTGAATCTCGCGCCGTCGGCACAAAAACATATTGTTGGTCTAATTTTACTTTCAAGTTTAAAGGATTCGCCGACTTTGCACGCACCTGTTGCACAGCCCAATAACGACTATTAATATGCAAAACGCCTTCTAATCCTTCAAAAACTTTCCCCTTTTTAGGACGGAAAGCAATCAAAAAAATAGTGTCAACGCCTTGATACAATGTATCTTGAATATTAAAAAAATATTGTTTTGTATTGCTTGGCGCGACAGGATTCACAAACGATTTATCCAACACTTGAATAAAATCATTATAGAAAGAAAACGGTTGAATCAGATTCGTCAACGCGCCAAAAGTGGAATTCGGAATGCCACTCGCCCGATTCAAAAGAATGCGTTCAAAATTATCATTCGGATATCGAAATTTGCGTTCCGTCACCGTTTCCATCAAAAAAGCATCATGATCTGCCATATTATCCAACAATTTTTTCAAATTTTTGGTAATTTTTCGGTTTATGACCGAAAGCGTATCCTTTTTTAAATACTTTTGTTTCAATAAATCCACTTTCGGCAAACCCAAACACGATATTTTGTTATACGTTTTGCATTGAAACGTATTCAAGCGTTCGGGATGATTCTGCATCCGATGATCCGCTACCAAACGCATAATCCTATCCGCAGGATTTTCTCCTGCCAAAATCGTCACTGCCGCAATATCATTTTCCGAATTTTCCAAAACGATGCGCCAAATAGCCTTATCGGATAATTTTTGTTTTAAATCATTTCCCTCTAAACGCAAATTTTTCATCCCCACACAACGAAATGTCAAAGATTGAGTCGGTTTTTCAATGGAAAAATGACCATCAATGTCCGTCGTCACGCCTTTATTGACCATTTCATCGGGAATCACGGCAACGAAAGCAATGGGGTCGCCTTTTTTATCCACGATAATCCCATGAATAGTAGATTGCGCCGATGTTTTAAATAAAAACAAAAACAAACAAATAATGTTAACAAAAATATGCGGATAAAATTGCAATATTATTATTCGATTGGATACAGGGATAAATTTGAAACGAAAAATCATTAGTTTGTTTTTTTTTAACAGTTTGAACCTCAGTACAGGACAAAAAAAATTATGATACGAATTGGAACACGGATGACACGGATTTTACGAATTTACGCGGATTTTTTGGGATGTTTCATTGGGCGCGAAAAGTAGGTTACAAATTGTGATACGAATGGATGAACTGTGATAAAAAACAAGAGGAAAAGGAAAAAAGTTGAAAAATAAATTTATATTAAATAAAATAATAATTTATTTTTAGAGACAAAAAGTTCTTTGACAAGACGG
>JBDKKX010000349.1:0-6289 GCA_039795795.1 Bacteroidota bacterium
AAGTGCTTGGACAAATTAAAATGATATGAACTAAAATGATTTAAAATATTGATTATTAAATAGTTATAACTTGACGCAAGTTTGCAACTTGCGTCAAGTTGTACGTTTAATTTTGTCTAATGACTTAAAAATAAATTAATAGATATAATATTAGTATTAATGAAACAATACAATATCAAGGCACTCTCGTACCCACTTTTAGCGGATGGATTTCGGAAATAGTTAATTATTAATGATTTCCAAAACCCCGAAGGAATATGCAATAGAGAATTAGCCTATTTATTTGCAGCAAGGCAATAAACAGGACAAGATTACCCAGTATGTAACCTTAACGCAACGTATCGTGATATGGAAAAATTAAATAAAGAAGATGGTCTCCCCCCCCCCCGTTTTCAAAACGTTGATTATCAAATGTTTATAAATAGTAAAAATTGAAGATTGCATACAAACAGGTTTTGAACGATGTTCTGGATATTTTTTTGCTTTGTATTTTTATCAAATAAATTATTTGCACATGTATTTGATGCCACAAAACTATAATAATTTGTTAATATATGCAATAGGGTATAGCGTTTTTTTTATAATTTTTTAAAATTAGTTCCCATTGGTTCATTCATAATCGAATGCCTGCACCAATGGGAACAAAGTCCTCTAAGCGGCACCTAATTCAAAGTATAAAGCCAACCTTCACTATCCATATATTTCAAAAGCGCGGTATCAATTTTAACGCTTCTATCCAAAGAATACAATTTCAAATGTAAATTATTGGAAGCATCCTGAATCTGAATCTTCAATTTGCTTTTGCCCTTATAATTGCTACAAAATAAGGTCATCGTATCAATAAAATCTGCCGTAATCCGTTCCAAAGGAATCATAATCGTCACCTGATTTACCAAATTATCCACCGAAACACTGTCCAATAATTTAACATTATTGATTTTCAATTCAAATTCGGTGCTATTGTAACGGGTTTTGTATTCCGCCTCAATGTAAACCGAAGTACCGGGTTTCAAAATAGGCGCGTGACGCGCATAATCATCGTTAAAAAGGGTAAACTCCGTAGAACTCTTATAATCTTGAATGGTAATCGCCCCCCAAGGAGTCCCTTTTTTAGAAATCCGTTCATTCACCGCCGTTACGAAAGCAGCAATTTTGACTTTTTGGTTCTTAAAATGATCCAATTTATCCAAAGCGAATTTTTCCAAAACCTTCACTTGCATCCTAAAATCATCCAAAGGATGCCCACTCAAAAAAATACCCACTACCTCTTTTTCATGGTTCAATTTTTCAATCAAATTCCATTCTTCCACCTTCGGAATCGGCGGAGGCGCAGTCATTACCGCCGTCGAACCGCCGCCAAATAACGAAACTTCTGCCTCCGCTTTCTGGGATTGATACGCATTACCATATTTAATCAGCATTTCAATAAAAGTATCAGGCTTCGTCGCATCGGGTTTAGAAAAATAAGTCGCTCGATGCACCCCAAAACCGTCCAATGCACCCGCATAAGCCAAAGATTCAATCACTTTTTTGTTGATAGTCCGAGAATTAGAGCGTCTCACGAAATCAAAAATATCTTTATACGCCCCATTGAGTTTCCGTTCCTCAATCAAAGCCGCGACTGCCGCTTCCCCAACCCCTTTTGTAGCGGCTAATGCATATCGAATTTCGCCTTTTTTGTTCACCGTAAACGTGACATCACTCTCATTCACATCAGGACTTTTGACCGCAATACCCATACTCCGACATTCCTCCATGAAAAAAGTAATTTTTTCCAAATTCCCTTGACCGTGAGTCAACACCGCCGCCATATATTCCGCAGGATAATGCGCCTTCAAATAAGCCGTCTGAAAAGCCACAAAAGCATAACAAGTGGAATGCGATTTATTGAACGCATAAGAGGCAAATGCTTCCCAATCCGTCCAAATTTTCTCACAAATAGGCAAAGCATGTCCATTTTTTTCGCAACCTGCTAAAAACTTGGGTTTCATTTTGTCCAAAACTGCAAGTTGCTTTTTACCCATGGCTTTACGCAGAACATCTGCATCGCCTTTGGAGAAATTAGCTAATTTTTGCGATAAAAGCATCAGCTGCTCTTGAAAAATACAATTGTGTAATATGATATTATTGCCTATGAAGTTATGGATGCCTGCAACGGTAATATCATACACTAATTCTTCTCCAATGGGCACAATTTGTTTGATTTCCACCCATCGAACATTACTATTTTGCCGTGTTTGTACCAAGTCTAATTTTTCAGCAACAGATTCCACAACATTGATAGGAATTCTGGGGATTCCCAACTGCTTAGGATGTAAATGCTGCCTATCAAAACCATAAGCATTCATAAATCCTCGATACGTCCCTTGCCAAGCCTCTTTGAATTCTGTAAAAAAAAGCTCCCTTGATACTGAATCATGATTTTCAATGCTTGTAAACTGGCTTTCTGGGTGCATCTTTTTGGCTATTAAATGTGGCGCAATTAAGTCACGGAAATCTTTAAGATTGTAAAGCGTCACTTGATAAGCCGTCATTTCTACACCGCGTCGGTTATTATAATATTGAGCTTCATAAGTAGTTGAATAAATACCAAGTCTTAATAACAAAGTTTGAATGCCAATAGCAATTTGTTTTGAAATCGTTTTGACAAAACACAATCGTTGTCCAATATGTCCATCACAATCCCAGTAAGATGCCAAGAAAAAAGCGATATCGTCATTATTTAATTTGAAAACAAATGCTGGAATAAATTTTGTGTCCGAAGTACATCCTCCTTTCATCGTTTTAAGTCCCCAATTCCGCAAAGCCGCAACTAATGAATTGGTTTCGTGATATTTAGCTTTATTCGTTCCCGCTACCATGATGCGAGTTACCTCTCGGACTTGCATTAAAGTACGTGTTTCAAGCCGTTCAAACCCCTCTAAACATCGCGTATATTCCTCTAAAAGTTGTGGGTCTTTTGAAACAAATTCTGCCGTAGAACCACTTCCACCCATTGAACCGTCAGCTAACAAATACGCTAAAACACGCAATTGTCGGCGATCATACTGTTCAGATTGTTCCAATTTAAGTTGTCTTGGTGTTGCAATATAATCTCCTGCTTTCAATTTACCGATTTCCTGCCAACCATTTTCCGTCAAAACGCGATGGTCAGGAGTCATTTTGACAATACTGCCATTATTTAATTTGACTTCAACCACTGCTTTTTTGCCATTGCAAACCCAATGTGTAATCGGTGCAATTTGTGCATTCAATTGATTATCAACGCCTTGTACATAATACTCCCCTACTCTATTTTCAAGCGAATCCATTCGAGCGCGTTCACCTGTAACTGGATTGTAAATTAACGTATCGCCTGTAACGCAAATGCCATACGTCTCATGCAAATATTCCTCCATCACAGGCAAATCATATACAACTTTCTCACGTCCATGCTTCCGATTGATAAAATTCGGAATATATTGCAATGGTCCAGGACGATACAAGGCATTCATCGCAATCAAATCATCAAATTTATCGGGTTTCAAATCGCGGAGATGCTTTTGCATCCCTGGACTTTCAAATTGGAACGTCGCATTGGTTTCGCCGCGTTGATATAATTGATATGTTTTTTTGTCATCTAACGGGATTTCATCAATTTCAATCGCAATCCCATAATTTTCGTGAATCAATTTGAGCGCGTCGCGCATAATGCTCAACGTTTTCAAACCCAAAAAGTCCATTTTGATAACGCCCGCATCTTCAATAATCGAACCTTCAAATTGCGTAATCAACAATTCCGTCTCTTTCGACGTGTAAACGGGAATAATTTCCGTCAAATCTTTCGGCGCAATGATGATGCCCGCCGCATGAATGCCCGTTCCCCGAACAGAACCTTCCAAAATCAACGCTTCTTTCAAAACTTTTGCGCGTTCGTCATCACCTGCCAAGATTTCCCGCAAAGATTTAGCATTTTCAATATCTTCTGGAATTAAATTTTCCTTTTCCGACAACGAACCTTCCCCGTAAATCGGTGCCGTCAATAATCGATTGAGTTTAATCCCCGGCTTATCCGAAACCAATTTCGCCATCGCATTCGCCTCCTGCAACGGCAAATCTAACACCCGCGATACGTCCTTAATACTCATTTTGGCAGCCATCGTGCCATACGTCGTAATTTGCGCAACTTGTTGTTTTCCATACTTTTGCACCACATAATCAATCACTTTTTGCCGACCTTCATCATCAAAATCCGTATCAATATCGGGCATAGATTTACGGTCAGGATTCAAAAAACGTTCAAAGAGTAAATTGTATTTGATAGGGTCAATATTCGTAATACCGATGCAATAGGCAATGGCACTACCCGCAGCCGAATTATGTACTAAAAAGCTGGAAGTCAAATAGTTATGATTATTAGAAACTTCAATATCATATACTTTTTGAACATCATTCACTTCTGAAATAGACCTGATTTTAGTCAAAATACCCCCTTCTACTTTTCTATACACATATATGTCTTGCGCGTCGTAATTCCCAATTCGAGCATCTTTTGGAATTGTAACCATGTAAGCAAGAGTTCGATTCTTAAACATTTCACGTTTATCACCAATACGCTTATCCGTTGACAAGTTTGCAGGAATGCCTACACACCAACAAATAAATCGAACTTGATCTGCTAAATCACGCGATACGGTTGTAAATTTAATTTTATGTGGCGATTCGTGACCATCTGCTGCACAATATCCTTTTAAAAAGCTTAAAATTTGCGATTCATTACCATTAATTACAATATCGGGAACATGTTTGCTATGCGCGTTTGCTTGATAACCGTTAAATATTTTTTTAAAAAACAAACATAACGGTTTATTTCTAACGTGAATCCTCACAATCTTTTTTTCTGCTTTTGCAGTAATTGCAAATCCACAACTTGCCATTTTGTTTTTAAAAAAAGTAATCCAAGTCTCATCTTTAACATTAAACACAAAACTAAGCGTGTTGTTAGAACCTTTAGCCCACCAGCCATCTCCAGCAAAAAGTCCAAAAATGGTGAACCAATCATCATCTAATTCTAAGTAAGGCGGAATTATTTTATGCCCAAACTTCACTGGTAAATCATGAAAGTCATACATTGACGCTAAATCAATAATAGCATTTTTAGAAGTTTGAGCCTTACTTGATTTGTATTCAACACTATCTTCTTCAAAACGCCTAATCGCAATATTATAACTCGTTGGAATTGCTTTTTTAAAGTTAAAATTCGGCGTAGGTATAAAAACCCAATCTCCAACTGCTAACTCACAGGCAGGCATCCAAGTTAAATTTCCTGTTGGTTCTGGTTTTTTACATGCTAAACGAGTGCTTTCTGCCCAATTATCCCAATTTTTAGGCAACCTCTGTTTTTCGGCTAAAACCTTATGGTCTTTGGTCATTGTAACACCTTCCGCTTCCCCATAATAACTTTTTATATTCAAAAGGGTCTCATTTACAGGATATTCAAAACGATTTGTAACCGTTTGGAGACTGCCATCTTTTGTCCATACGTTATCACCAATTTCAATGTGTTCTAAGTTTTTAGTGCGTCCATCTTTCAAAATAACTTTGGTATTTCCAACAAGACACCCACGCCCAGGACCTAAAAACACGCCCATATCCCGTCCAGCCCTAATAAAATCCGCCACAATCAAGAAATACCCCGCAAAACCCATCGTCCGAACGGTGAATAATTCAAAATTCAACCGTTCTTCAATGGTCTGCGTGATTTCTTTATAACGCGCTTTTGCCCCTTCATACGTCAAGTGCGTTAAATACTCATCTTGCGAAGTAAAACCTTGTGGAATGACAAAGTTGGGCAATAAAATATCGCGTTTCAACTTCAAAGGCTCTATTTTAGCCACAATTTCATTCGTATTATCCAACGCTTGCGGCAAATCTGGAAAAATTTGCTGCATTTCCGCCGTCGTTTTGAAATAAAATTCATCATTGAAAAACGCAAAACGCTTCCCTTTTTGACTCACCCCTTCATCAAAATCATCCATTTTAGGCGTAGATTGCCTTTCGCCTGTGTTCAAACAAAGCAAAATATCATGCGCATTGGAATCCGCCCTATCCACATAATGCGAATCATTCGACGCAATAATTTTCACATTAAACTCTTTCGCAAACCGAAGCAACACTTCATTCACCTTAATTTGGTCGGGAATTTTATGCCGTTGCAACTCCACATAATAATCTTCGCCAAATAAATTCAACCACCATTTGAATTTTTCTCGCGCAACGGCTTCCCCATGCGTCAAAATCGCTTGCGGCA
>JBDKKX010000350.1:0-6281 GCA_039795795.1 Bacteroidota bacterium
TGTATTGGTCAGTGGTGGGGTTTTGATGTTGCCGAAAGACGATAATCCCAATAAAAAGTTTAAAATGCCGTACATTAATGGCAATTTTATCTTGCCGTTTTTGACGAGTTTGTTTATCAGCTATTTTTGGAAAGATTTGCTCCATGTCCTTACAAATTTTGGAAATGTAGATTATAAAGCCTATTTGTTTCTAATTTTTGTAATTTTGGCAATTCTTATGACAGCTTACACGGTTTTAAAACAATGGTCTTTAATACCCGTGTTAGGCGTTTTGTGCTGCCTGTACCTGATGATAGAAATTCCCGTCAAAAGTTGGGCGGTTTTCTTTGGATGGATGACTTTAGGATTGTGCATCTATTTCGGATACAGTTTCAAACGTTCTAACTTAGCGTGAAATCGCAACTCAATTTTTTTTTAATTAAATTTATACAAACACCAGCAGATTACCATGAAAAGGTCAGCATGGATAGCGTATTGGGCGGCAGCAACGACAGCCCTCAACGCACAAACGGTCACATTAGATGGTTATGCTTTTGAAAAGTACAATCGTGGATTTTTGAATGAGGTCAAAGTGACGGCTTTCGACCCATCGCAAACCCTCATGGGCGAAGTGATTACGACGCAAGATGGTCATTTTCAACTCAAAGTGCCTGCGGGCAAAGTGTATTTTTTGAGTTCGGAAAAGCGTGTTTTCCTCACTCGGCAGGATACGATTTCCACCGTCGGCATCAAAGGCGATGAATCCGTTTATTTGAAATTTGAAATGGAGCGTCAACCGGGTTATTTGTTTGATGCCAAAATCGCTAACAAACGGTATGATAATTACACGCCTACGGATGCAATTGGGGCGGCGCGCATTGAGATTTACAACAACACGACTAAAAAGCCAGAATTGGTGATTGATAAACACACCAGTCCTTTTTTTAGTTTTACGTTGCAGCAAGGCAATCATTATACGATAATGGTGCGCAAAGAAGGTTATTTCAATAAACGCATGGAAGCACATGTAAATATTGATGGTTGTATCCTCTGTTTTGAAGGCATTGGGACGGTTTCGCCAGGCGTTTCGGACAATTTGTCTTCCATTGAAAATCGAAAAGTGGGTTCTTTGAATGCCAATATTGATATGGAAAAAATTGACACGACGCGAAATATGGTGATTCAAAATATTTACTATGGGCTGGGCAGCGCGGAGTTGACGGAGGCGGCAAAAGGAGAATTGGATAAAGTAGGGCTTGTCCTTAAAAACAATCCTCAATTGGTGGTTGAATTGGGTTCACACACGGATTCAAGGGGCAATGAGGAGGCAAATCAACAATTGTCGGAGCAACGGGCAAAAGCGGCGGTGAATTATATCATTGAAAAATCGGGCATTGGTCGGGATAAATTGAAGGCAAAAGGGTATGGGGAATCTCGTCCTGTGAATGAATGTGAAGATGGAACGCCGTGTAGCGAGGAAAAACACCGTCAAAATCGCAGAACGGAATTGAAAATCACAGGTTTTACGTTGAATAAATACCAAGATATGTCTTTGGCAGAGATTATTCACGAGGAAGAATTGGATAAATTCATTCATTCTGCGGAAACGTTTCAATCGATTGAGTACAAAGCCCCTGCGAATCCTACGCCAAACAATGTAATTGCGGACAATACGCCGAAAAAAGTCGATTTTTTAGAGTCCAAAGGAGGTGCTACGGTTGTCAAAACGGCGGCAGAAACGGTTAAAACGGAAACGAAAGAAGCGATTGTTGCGGGTTCGATTCCGCGCAATGTGCCTGCTTCGGTGCATGGGGAAGAAAAACCGAAAACGGAGGTGGTTAAAAAGGCGGCTCAAAAAGGAGAAAAAACAGCAAAAGAAGTCGCTAAAAAAGTAGAACCGATTGTTAAAGAGGTGAAAGAGCCGAGTAAAACGGTAAAAACAGAAGTCAAAGACGCAAAAACGCCTAAAATCGGCAGACCTGCGGATGATTTTGACGAAAGCGTAACCAAACCAGTTACCGTTACAAAAACTCAAATCGGTACAATTCCAGAGATGAAGCGTCCGAATCGGGACACGACTCCACAAAAAGTGTTAAAAACGGTTGACCCCAATCAACCGCCTTTTGAAGCACCACAACGAGCAGTTGCGGAAACGCAGCAAAAAAAGGATGTACTTTATGCGATTTTTCCGATGGCACCCGATTATTCTGGTTATCGAGTTTTGTTTTTGAGTTCGCCGACAGAATTGAAAAAAACGAATGAGCAATTGCGGTCTGCGGCAGATATTATGACTGCGATTTATACGTTGAAAACAGATAAAGGATTTGAATACTATTTGGGCGATTTACAACATTGGGGCGAAACGGAGCGTTTTTTAACCAAAGTGAAAGCGGTTTTCCCACAAGCTGAAATGGTAGAATTTTTTAAAGGTAAAAAATTATAAGGAATGAAGAATGATAAATGAAGAATGATGAATGATAAATACCATAATAAATTGACAATCAATTAATTATGGTATTCATCATTCATCATTTATCATTCATCATTCATCATTTATCATTACTTAATATTTAAAGCATGACCGTTCACGAAAAAACGATTCTGTCCGCAGATGGATTAAAATTATACGTCAAGCATTGGATACCTGCTCAAACACGGGCAGTCATTTGCCTCATTCACGGTTTCGGAGAACACATCAATCGTTATAATCATGTTTCGGCATTTTTTACCGAAAACGATTATGCCATTATGGGGATGGATACACGCGGACATGGCAAATCCGAAGGCAAACGCGGGCATACGCCCAATTTTGAGACCTATTTAGACGATATTCAGCTCTTAATGAATGAAATTCAAAAAGAGTATCCCAATAAACCCATTTTTTTATGGGGACATAGCATGGGTGGCAATTTGATTTTAAACTATATGTTGCGTCGAAAACCGCCTGTTGTGGCAACCGTCGTGACAGGTGCATGGATTCAATTAGCCTTTGAACCCAAACCCATGTTACTAAAATTGGGTAAGCTGATGCGCAGCGTTTTGCCCACCTTTTCACAATCGGCAGAATTGGATACGAAAAACCTTTGTACGGATATGGCAGTCGTTCGCGCTTACAACAGCGACCCATTCGTACACGGCAAAATTACAGCCGCCGCAGGCATAGGCATGAATGAATCGGCGGCTTGGTTGAACGCCTATTCAGGCGAAGTACCTGTGCCAACCTTGGTGATGCACGCCGAAAAAGACAGGATAACCTCTCCCGACGCGGCGCGTGCATTTTCAGAACGGGTCAAAGGAGACATTACATTCAAACTTTGGCATGGTCTTTATCATGAAATCCATAACGAAAAAATACAAGAGGAAGTCTTGAATTACGCCTTGGGGTGGATGGATAAAATTTTGTAAATCAAAATCTTAAATATAAAAAATTTATTACAAATTAAAACGATGAATCCTAAAGATTTTTTAATGTCATTGCCCGCGCAAATCAATCCTGCGGCGATTGAAGGGCATAATACTTGCTTCCATTTCAATATTGGCGAAGCGGGGCATTATACGGTTCAGATAGTAGATGGCAAATGTGAGGTACAAGAAGGGCTGGTGGGTACGCCAAAATGTGCGGTGACGACGACTCCCGCGACATTGACAGGTATTTTAAATGGCAGTACGAATCCGATGATGGCTGTTTTCACAGGCAAATTAAAAATGACGAATCAAGGCGAAATGTTAAAATATGCGAAAATTTTTGGATTGATGTAGTCAATGATGAATGATGAATGATGAATGATGAATGATGAATGATGAATGATGAATGATGAATTAATTCATCATTCATCATTCATCATTCATCATTCATCATTCATGCGGTGTCAAAACTCGATATTCTTATAAATCCTGCTCAAAGACAAATGAATGTCCAAGGATTTTAAATGGATTTTTTGTTCTAATTGGTCTGCCGATGCTTCTTCCCAAACTTTTTCTGCTTGCCTGTAAAAACAAGTCACTTCGGGCATATCTTGCTCTACTAACACATATTCTTTAAACGATGCCAATGATTTATACTTTAAAAATTTAGTGCCTTTGTCATAATCTTCCGTACTGGAAGACAACACTTCTACAATCACAACAGGATTTAAAATAATATCTTTTCGATTTTCGTAAAAAACAGGTCGCTCAAATATCACAACGGCATCAGGATACACAAAATGCCGATAACGCGGCAAATAAATTTTCATATCGCTGTTGCAAACAATAAATGGTGCTGTTTTTTCCTCCAATAAATTATTGATATGGGTCGTTAAATTGGTTGCGATAACGTTGTGTTGATAACTGGCTCCTGGCATTTGTTTGATTTTTCCATTAAAAAATTCATGTTTGTAAGCAGCCTTTTCTTCCAATGCAAGATATTCTTGCACTGAAAAAAGCTGTGGAGAGGCATCTGCTGTGGCAATTTTAACCATAAGTGATAGATTTTTGACAAAGATACACCTTAAAAGGCAATTATCCAAGTATATTTTTTGTTAAGTCAAGCCATTATTTGCCGCCACAACAATTTTTATCCAATTGAATCGGCGGACATTTCACCGTTCCATAACTGCAAAAAACACAACAATCGCCTTTAATGGGCTTCAAAACTTTTTTACAATGTTCACATTCGTAGAAATATTGACACGCATCGGTCGGCATGGTTTCTGCTTTTGAATGCTTACAATCTGGGCAAGTGATAACACTTTGCAATACAATTTTCATTGAAAATAAATAGTTTATGAATTTAAAAGTTGTTTAACCTTACTCCAAGTCCCGCCATTGACCACATTTAAAAAACCATTGCTTTCCAAAATATTTTTCGCTTGACCACTGCGCATCCCACTTCTACAAAAAACAACAATCTGTTTTTTATCGTTAAATTTGGAAAGATTTGCAGGAATGCTGCTCAAAGGAATATTCACCGCGCCAATGACAGAACCTGTTGAAAACTCTTCAGGCGTACGCACATCCACTAAAAAAGGACGTTGTGCAAGCACCGCTTTTAAAGCATCCTTGTTGCCAAAGCCAAATAATTTTTTAAAAAAATCGAGAATCATAATATTTAATTTTTTATTTGATAATTTTTCAAAAAGTAATTTTGCCACGAATTACACGAATTTTCACTAATAATTCGTGCAAATTCGTGTAATTCGTGGCAAAATATCGGTATATTTTTTTCTCCCATATTACATTTTAAACATTCTTTTGCAAAAATCGTTCTCTATCCGTAATAAAATCAAAAATAATGGCAAAATATTTTCAAATATTCATTCAATCCTTCACAGGCTATTTCAATTATTTAATTTCCGAAATCACGTTTCAATACGATTATAAGGCATGGTATGAAAACTATTTTTATTGGCTGATACTGGTTTCCCTAACCGTTTGGTTTTTAGAAATCGGCATGCCTTGGCGCAAAAATCAAAATAAAATTCGGAAAGATTTTTGGTTAGACGTATTTTATATGTTTTTTAATTTCTTTTTAGTTTCTTTGATAGGCTACAATGCGCTCTCTAATATGGGTGTTGAATTATTCAATGATTTTTTAAAACTTTTGGGTTATAAAAATATCATCCTGATTCAAATCGGGCATTTGCCGCGTTGGACGCAATATTTACTCCTTTTTGTGGTGGCAGATTTCATTCAATGGAATATTCATCGGTTGCTACATCGGTTTGATGCCCTTTGGTCGTTCCACAAAGTGCATCATAGCGTGAAAGAAATGGGCTTTGCCGCCCATTTGCGCTTTCATTTTATGGAGACGATTCTGTACAAAACCATACAATTTATACCCCTTTCGATGTTGGGTTACAGCATTACGAATCTTTTTTGGCTGCATATCACGACGGTTTTGATAGGACATTTAAATCATGCGAATTTGAATTGGGATTACGGTTGGTTTCGATACATATTCAATAATCCTAAAATGCACATTTGGCACCATGTCAAGGTATTACCACAAGAACATCGTTTTGGAGTCAATTTTGGATTAAGTTTAAGCCTTTGGGATTATTGGTTCAAAACGGCGTATCTTCCAAAAGATGGACGAGATATTGAACTGGGTTTTGACGATGATGAACATTTTCCAAAACAATTTAGGGCGCAAATGACGGAACCTTTTAAATCATCATGAATTATTCACAACAAATAGCATTCTAAAATATTGGAAATTCAAGGGTGAGACGATTGAAACACGGATGACGCGGATTTTTCAGATTTACACGGATTTTTTTGAATTTAGACTTAAAATTCAGCCTAAATTCAAAAAAAATCCG
>JBDKKX010000351.1:0-6276 GCA_039795795.1 Bacteroidota bacterium
TTGACGAGATTTTCACAGATTTTTTTTGATTTTAAGCGTTGAAAATCAAAAAAAATCTGTGAAAATCTCGTCAAATCTGTCCCATCTGTGATGAAAAGTATTCTTGTAAATCAAAAAAAATCCGTGAAAATCTGTCCAATCCGTGTCATCCGCGTTCCAATCGTATTCATTTTTACAAAAATGGACGCAAAGCATCCGCAATTTTTCTATCATTTGCCAAACGAGGAACTTTATTTTGACCACCCAATTTGCCTTGTGATTTCATATAATTCCGAAAAGCATCTTTTGTTAAAGGTCTGATAACCAATGTTTTAAGAATATTACCCGAAATTAAATCTTCATAATAAGCATTTTGGCGCACCATTTCAGCATCTAACAATTTGGTAAAACGAGCCAAATCGGTTGGGATTTTGTCAAATTCCACAAACCATTCATGGTACGGCAAACCGCCTTCCAAGGGCACCACATTCGGCGCGACGTGAAATTCAACAATTTGCACTTTTTCTTGATTTGAAATTTTCAACATCGCCTCATCCACTTCTTTGCCAATCACATGTTCGCCAAAGGCAGAAATAAAATGTTTAATTCGACCCGTGACAATAATTCGATATGGGTTCAAACTGGTAAATTCAACCGTATCACCAATATTATAACCCCACAAACCTGCATTATTATTCAAAATAATCGCATAATTCACGCCTTTTTCGACTTGACCTAAGGATAGTCGGGT
Source organism: Bacteroidota bacterium (assembly GCA_039795795.1). Classification (GTDB taxonomy): domain Bacteria; phylum Bacteroidota; class Bacteroidia; order Chitinophagales; family Saprospiraceae; genus JAAFJT01. The sequence goes on from JBDKKX010000351.1 coordinate 731, forward strand.
TGGATTCTCATTAAAAACTTCATTTGCAGGAATAAATTCAAAGAAAATTCCAGAATTTGCATTCAATAACATCCCTTTATCACCTTGCTTGTCTTGAAAGGCAATAAAACCTTCTGATGCGGGATAAACTTCCACAGAATCCATTTTTTTGCCGACCAATGCTTCCAATTTGGAACGGTACGGTTCAAAATTGACCCCGCCATAAACGAAAACGGAGAAATTAGGAAAAACATCTTTGACATATTTTTTACCCGTATAATCCAATAACCTTTCATAATACATTTGCACCCAAGGCGGAATCCCACTAATTAAAGTCAGATTTTGCCCCGCCGTTTCGCGAACAATTGCATCGACCTTCGTTTCCCAATCCTCAATGCAATTGGTTTTATAACTCGGTAACTGATTGCCTTTCAACCAATTCGGCACTAAATGGTTGCTAATACCAGATAGTCGCCCCGTTTTAATGCCATGAATATCGTCTAATTCGGGGCTGCCAGATAGAAAAATCACTTTTCCATCCATCCAACCCATATTCCCCGTTTGAGCCGCGTAATTAAAAAGGGCATTGCGCGCCGTATTGAAATGGTTGGGAATACTATCTTTGGTTATCGGAATGTATTTCAAGCCAGAGGTTGTACCCGACGTTTTCGCAAAATATTCAGGTTTTCCAGTCCAAAGCACATCGAATTCGCCCTGTTTGACGCGCTCAATATAAGGTTTCAAACCTTCATAATCTCGAATCGGCACCTGTTGCTTAAACGATTGATAATCTGTGATTTGCGCAAAATGATGGTCGCGTCCAAAAGCAGTTTGGTTCCCTTTTTGCACCAATACTTTTAGAATCTCATTTTGCAAACGGACTGCATGAGCAGCCGCATTGTCCATATTTCGCGCGATTTGAGTCGCAAAAGGTTGGGCAAGGAATGATTTCCAACGCATATTTTAATTTTTCAGAACAAAGAAAAAAAAAAATTACAATCGCTGCAAAACTAAGAAAACATTTATCTTTGCGCCATGAAAAACATCCGAAATTTTTGTGTCATTGCTCATATTGACCACGGCAAAAGCACGTTGTCAGACCGATTATTGGAATTTACCAATACGATTTCCCAACGCGATATGCAGGCGCAGGCGTTGGACGACATGGATTTGGAACGCGAACGCGGGATTACGATTAAAAGTCATGCGATCCAAATGATTTATCCCCATACCGACCAGCAAAAATATGTCTTTAACATGATTGATACGCCCGGACACGTGGACTTTTCCTATGAAGTATCGCGTTCGATTGCTGCATGTGAGGGCGCGTTATTGCTCGTCGATGCAACGCAAGGCATTCAAGCCCAAACGATTAGCAATTTGTATTTGGCGATTGAACACGATTTGGAAATCATTCCTATCCTCAATAAAATTGATATGGAAAGCGCGATGATTGACGAAGTGTCTGACCAAATTATTGATTTAGTGGGCTGCCGAAAAGAAGACATTATTCTGGCAAGTGGGAAAACTGGGGTGGGCGTACCTGAAATCATGCGCGCTGTGGTGGAACGGATTCCTGCTCCTAAGGGCAATCCAGACGGACCGTTACAATGTTTGATTTTTGATTCGGTTTTCAATCCGTTTCGGGGGATTATCGCCTATTACCGAGTGATGAACGGCACGATTGCGAAAAATGATAAAATTCGCTTTTTTTACACGGGCAAAGATTATCAAGCCGATGAAGTGGGGATTTTGCAGATGGGATTGATGCCCCGCGATAAAGTCATGGCAGGCGATGTCGGTTATATCATCACGGGGATTAAGGATGCGAAGGAAATTAAAGTCGGCGATACGATTACAAAACTCTCCAATCTTTGTAAAGAAGGGATTCATGGGTTTGAAAACGTAAAACCAATGGTTTTTGCAGGTGTTTACCCGATAGATAACGACGATTTTGAAGATTTGCGGGATAGTTTGGAGAAATTGCAATTGAATGATGCGTCGCTCACTTTTGAACCTGAAAGTTCTGTAGCTTTGGGTTTTGGATTTCGATGTGGCTTTTTGGGAATGCTGCATTTGGAGATTGTCCAAGAACGCCTTTCTCGGGAATTTGACCAAGACATTATTACGACGATTCCAAACGTTTCGTATTTTGCGAAATCCACCAAGAAAGATAGTGAAAAATTCATGGTCAAAACGCCGAATGATTTGCCAGAACCATCTTCTTTGGAATTTGTGGAAGAACCTTATATTCGGGCGCAAATTATCACCAAACCCGACTATATCGGTTCGATTATGGGTTTGTGCATGGATAAACGAGGGATTTTGACCAAACAGACTTATCTAACGCCTCAACGGGTAGAATTGACGTTTGAAATGCCGTTAGCAGAAATTGTTTTTGATTTTTATGATAAATTGAAATCGATTTCACGCGGTTATGCGTCGTTTGACTACGCGAGGTTGGATTATCGTTCTTCGGATTTGGTGAAATTGGATATTAAACTGAATGGTGAAAATGTAGATGCGCTTTCCGCGCTTGTGCATCGGACGAAAGCGGAGTATATTGGACGTAAAATGTGTGTTAAATTGAAAGATTTATTGCCGCGCCAACAGTTTGTGATAGCAATTCAAGCGGCGATTGGTGCAAAAATCATTGCGCGAGAGACGATTTCGGCTTTGCGCAAGGATGTAACGGCTAAATGTTATGGTGGGGATATTTCGCGTAAGCGCAAATTATTGGAAAAACAAAAAGAAGGTAAGAAGAAAATGCGTCAAATCGGGAATGTAGAAGTGCCGCAAAAAGCCTTTTTGGAAGTGTTGAAATTGAACGATTAAAATAATTTTTAAGAAAGATAAATGATGAATGATGAATGATGAATGATGAACCTTACAATTTATTGAAAATCAATTAATTATAAGATTCATCATTCATCATTTATCATCAGCAGTTTCCATTTTGGGACTTTTTTGAATTAGGATGCCATAGATTGAAAGGATGAAAAGGATATTTTTCGTCGAAAACACAAATTTTTACCCACAACATCCTTTTCATCCTTTCAATCTATTGCATCCTAATTCAAAAATTTCCAAAACGGAAATCGCTAATTTATCATTCATCATTCATCATTATAACTACATTTGTTAAAAAACGACAAACACAAATCATTCTTTCCATCTTTGGCGTTTTGAGTTAGGAGTCAAAAAAATCGCGCTCAAAAATCTATGAACCATAACATATACAAATGCCCCCTTTTAATAGTTGTTTATTGGCTGAGTTTTTACGGTTTGCTTCAAGCGCAGCCGCGTCCTGCTTGGGATAAAACTTACGGTGGGGCTGATTTTGAAGAAATGCATTCGGGGGTACAAACGCTGGATGGTGGTTTTGTCTTTGCGGGTCAAACGCTTTCCAAACAAGGCGGTGATGTTTCGCAAGCCTCTCGGGATTCGACGGAATTTAGTCTTTTTCGCGGCGATATGTGGGTCGTGCGAACGGATAGCGTTGGCAAAAAGCTCTGGGACAAGCGTTATGGAGGCAATGCGTTGGATAGATGTTGGAAAATTATTCAAAATCCGACGGGTTATTTGCTGATTGGACAATCGACCTCTTCGCCCAGTGGGGATAAAAAATCTTTAAACAAAGGCAATTCTGATTTTTGGGTGGTGCAAATTCGACCCGATGGAGAGTTGATGTGGGAAAAAAGTTACGGCGGTTCGGGCGATGACATTGCTTTTTCGGGGGTGGAAACCGCCGATGGCGGTTATTTAATCTATGGGCATTCCAATTCGAATCGAAGTGGAGACAAATCGGACAACATGCGCAACGACCCTACGATTACGGATTCTATCTCCTTGGCAGACAGAAATGACCTTTGGTTGGTTAAAATAGATTCAAAAGGGAATAAATTGTGGGATAAAAGCTACGGTGGGATAGGTCGCGACCATTATCCCAAGGCGATTGTCGCACTGCCGGACGGCAATTTTTTAATTGGTTGTAATAGTGATTCGCCTGCGGGCTTTGATAAATCGGGGCAGAATTATGGACAAGGTTTCACCGATATTTGGATACTCAAAATTGATGCGAATGGGAATCGGATTTGGGATAAAACGTATGGTGGTAATAAGGAAGATGAATTGAAGGATATTCGCCTTACGCCTGACGGAAATATTGTGTTATGTGGGAGTACGCAATCGGATTCTTCAACGGTGATTGGAAATAAGCGGTCGCGCAATTGGGGACAGCGGGATTATTGGATTGTCAAAATTAATTCTTTTGGAGATTTGCTTTGGGAGAAAACGTATGGGGGCAAAAATGATGATGATGCAACCGTTTTGTATCAAAATGCGTCGGGTTATTCCATTGTGGGCGGCGTGTCGAATTCGCCAACGAGTGGGTCGAAAACGGATAGTTTGCGCGGCGGAAACGACTATTGGTTTTTGTATTTGGATAAAAATGGCAATAAAGTTTGGGATAGAAGCATCGGCGGGGCGGGCAATGACAATCCCGAAGTGTTGTTGCAATTGCCTGATAAAACTTTTATCATTGGCGGGTTTTCCAGTTCGGATGCCAGTTTTGATAAATCGGAAGATGCGCGAGGCACTTTTCATCCCGGTTTTGGCAAATACAATGATATGTGGATTGCTAAAATCCGTTGTGTTTTTGACGTGAGCATTGGGGGGGATACTTTTTTATGCAAAAGTGCAGCACTTCGGTTGGATGCGACGATACCGCGTTGCCCAAATTGTGAGTATAAATGGTTTCAAAATGGAGTAGCATTTAGCAGCGATTCCGCAGTGATAGTGCATCCCGCTTCGACGACGCGTTATAAGGTTGAAATTGTGGCAACGGACGCTTGTACCGTTTCGGATGATGCCGATGTTGTCATTGTGCCCGCGCCTGACACGGCAGCCTATCAATTGACTTCGCCCCGTTGTCATCATGGGAAGGACGGAATTATTGCTTTAAATTATGCTCGAGGTGGAACGCCTCCTTATTCATTAGTCGTGGATAATGAGCCACTTAAAGACCAAATTTTTGTGAATAACTTAGCGGGCGGGTATTATACGATTCGATTGATGGATGCTAAAAATTGTTTTTATGAAAGCACCGTTTTTTTGCGGGACCCCGATTCGTTTCAACTCAAATTGCCTGACCCGACGGAAATTAATTTTGGAGATAGCTTTCGATTGGTGGTGCACACGAATCATCCATTAGATACTTTTTTTTGGAGTGACCCGCGTTTGCATTTTTTGGATACGATACTGCATCCGTTTGACTCGCGTAGTTTTTCGATAACGGCGATTGATACGCTGGGTTGTAAGCGAACGGCGGGAACGACGCTGATTGTGCGTCGGTCAAACGATGTTTATTCGCCTAATATTTTTTCGCCCAACAATGATGGGCGAAATGATTATTTTAATTTGTTTGGGGGTAAAACGGTGGTCGAAATCCGAAATATGAAAGTTTTTGATAGGTGGGGCGATATGGTTTTTCTATCGCCGAAAGTGTATCCTGCGCGAGAAGATGCCAGTTGGGATGGATTGTTTAATGGGAAGCAAGCTCCGATAGG
>JBDKKX010000352.1:0-6273 GCA_039795795.1 Bacteroidota bacterium
ACGATAACAAAAGGCTCAATTAATTGCGTAAAGCATTGATTGAGCCTTTTTTGTATATAGAATATAACTATAATGCTTGAATTATAGTTGTACCTAATTTGTACCTCAAAAGGTATTTGTACCTCGTCGCTTTTTGAGATACAAAAAAAGGTGTATATTTGTCACGTTCTGACACATTGTGACGCATTCTGTCACACGGTGACACGTTCTGTCACACTTGAAAAGTGTGGTTTTTAACCCTAATATTATTTAATTTAACAATGAGTTCCAATATGATTATAAACAGAGTTTGCACCCAATGCAAAATGCCTTTTGTGGCGCGAACAACAACTACACTATATTGTAGCAATACGTGTAGAAATAAGTTTAATAAACGAAAAAGCAGGTCTAAAAAAATTGATGAATCAAACAAAGAGTCGATAGCACAAATCAATTTTGATTTAGAACAAATTAAAGCAAAGGATTATTTGAGCCTTTTGGATGTATCCGTTTTGCTTGGTGTCAGTAAACGAACGCTTTACAGAGTCGTTGAGCAAAAAAATATTGCATTGACTAAAATTGCAGGTCGTACTATTATACGCCGTATTGATTTGGATAACTTTTTTAAGAAAAATGATAATCATTAAAGTAATGATAGACAAAAAATTGCAACATCATAGGCTACATAATTATTGGCATGCGTTAACTTTATTACAAAAAATTGTAAAAAGCAACAAAGAAATACATGAATACATAACGTTTGCCTACAATTTAAAGAAAAAGTCGCTAAGTCAACATATTGAGTTGTTGATTACAAAGGAGCAACAAAAATGTTTTATATATAATGAATATAAACTATATTTAGATGATTTAAATACTTCTTCATATAAATATGTTGCGCCACTACTTGATACTTATTTACATCCACTAAGTCCATATAGTGTATGGTACGAGCGTTTGCATTATTTTGTTTTCGCGCCTAAAATTTCTAAACAGATAGATTATTTCCTTTATAAATTTCCAGACTCACAGCATTTACGCAAATATTCCGATTTATCGGAAAGAAAATCGGTAGAATTTTGGCTAACATTTGATGCAAAACGGAAATACGTAAAAGACCTATTAGAACTTTTAACAAGATATGAACAGCCCGAACCACAAAGCGAATTGTTGCCCGAACCGCAAACGGTGGAATGGGAAAAAGAAATAATGGATTACAAACAACAAATTGAAACCTTAAAAGCACGGGTTGTTGATTTAGAATCTGAAAATAAGACGGAAGGTGCTGCAATTGATATTTTTTGGAATAAACCCAAAATTGATTTAATACGGCTTTGGATAGTAAGTTTTTTAAAGATTCAACTGATATGCAACCGACGCAAGAAAAGGTTATGTCTTATTTTGGAAAGGTTTTGGGCGTAGATTTGACGGGGTATGCTGACGATTTATCAAACGGATTAAGAAGCACCGCCGAATCAAACCTTAAAATATTTGAGACTTTAAAAAAAGCGATGCTAAAACGCTTGGAAAAGCGTTAAAATAAAAAATTATAAGTTATTGGTTTTCAATTACTTAATAGGGTGCAAACTTATACCTTGATGTCAAGTATATGTTTGCACCTTTTTTTTGCCCATATCTTTGCATCATTAAACAATTAAAATGTTTGCCACATGATTATTATACAAATGACTTATGAGGAATTTGAAAGCCTTTTAGATGCTCGTATAAAAAAGGCTTTAAAAGAACAAAGTGAATCTTTTGAGGCACTTTTGAGGCTTCAAAATTGTCCATGCAATCGAATTATTAACCCTAAAAAACTTCAAAATGACCGCAACAAAGGTTAATTTACGTGAAAAAGTCCTTTCAACGGGTAAAAAAAGCCTTTATTTAGACTTTTACCCAGCAATTCCGAACCCGAACACGGGCAAATCAACCCGCCGTGATTTTTTAGGGTTGTATCTTTTCTCAAAACCTAAAACAAATGCAGATAGACGATTTAACAAAGAAACCAAAGAATTAGCTGAAAATATACGCGCTCAACGGCAGTTAGATATTCAAGCGGGACACTTTGGTTTCTTTAAAGCTAAACAAGAAGTTGAGCCAAAAGACTTTTTAAAGTTCTTTTTGTCGCTTGCCGAAGACAAAAACGAGGCAAATAAAGGTTGTTGGCTAAGTGTTTACAAGTATTTAACGGCTTTTTGTGGCAATTCCTTAGACGCATCAAAGGTAGATGAAAAGTTTTTGAATGATTTTAAAGCCTTTTTGTTAAAACAAAAGATTGGGCAAAATACGTGTTCTACCTATTTTAACAAGATGCTCTTAGCGGTCAAAGAAGCAGTTAAGGCAAAAATGATTGATGACAACCCGACTTTGGACATTCGCAAAATCAAAGAAGTTGAAACCCAAAGGGAGTATTTGACTTTGGAGGAATTAGAACGACTATTCCAGACGGATTGTCAATTGCTTCCTTTGAAAAACGCGGCTTTATTTTCGGCATTAACGGGTTTACGTTGGTCGGATATTATGCGTTTGACTTGGGGTCAAATTCAATATTCCGATAAAAAATACGTATTGCGCTTTACTCAAAAAAAGACAAAAGGCGTTGAATCATTGCCTATTCCAGTAAAAGCCGTTGAATTATTGGGCGAAAAACAGCCGCTTAATGATTTGATTTTCAAAGATTTAACGTACTCTACTTATAATAATGTAAAATTAAGAGATTGGCTACTAAATGCAGGGATTCACAAGCAAATTACCTTTCATTGTTTTAGACATACGTTTGCTACTTTGCAGTTGACATACGGAACGGATATTTACACCGTTTCCAAACTTTTAGGACATAAAGAGTTGAAAACTACACAATTATATACCAAAGTAGTGGATAACAAGAAAGTGACCGCCGCTAATTTAATGGATTCGCTTTTTTGATGAAAGATGCAAAGCGTGAATAAATAAGCGTATAAAGTCATGGCTGATTCACACTTTAACAAAAATAAACGTGCAAGCGCGCATGTTGCGGAGGGTAAAACATTCACGTTTTTCTTGTTTCGTTTCAATTCCATCGAATTCGATGGAATAAGGCGCGCTCCAAATCTGTAAACATCCTTAAAAGAAAGGATGAACGGTTTGGATAAATGGGAAAACCGTGATTGCCCGGACTTACGCAACATGCGCGCTTGCACACTTTGGATTTGTTCGGTTGTCTAAATCGCATTTACAAGTTCTGTAAATGCTTAGAATAGATAATCCTTCGCTCGTTTCGTATAAGAAAAAATATGACAATTTTTTTTATACCAAGCGAATCTATTTTACCTCCAAAGGTAAAGTGTCGCGGTTTGGACAAGTCAAAAGTGTGAACAAGTTTTACTTGTAAACCTGCGCGCTTGCACACTTTACTAAATTATAAGCCTTATTTCTTTTCAGATTATTTGGATATTTTATCCAAATGTTCAAATAATCTGAATTTTATTTAGTAATATATTTTTTTATATATTAAACATTGATTTGTAAGACATTGCCAAGTAATTGCCAAGTAATTGCCAAGTAATTGCCAAGTAATCACTAAGTATTTGCTAAATTACTTAACAAGTCCTTTAAATTAATCGGTTCATTTAATGGATAGGTCTTTAAATTGAAAGTTTGGTTATTCGCCTCAAATTCAAATTTAAATCCTTTGATTGATTTGTGGGTTTGTTCATGGGATTTAAGATGCCTATATATTTTTTGATAGAATGATTTTTTATTGTCTGCGATAAACTGACAATCTCTTACAAGAATTGAAAGATTAGACCAAACCCCAATAATATTATCTTCTAAAAGCAGGATATATACCTTTTTGTCTATGATTTCAGTCATATTTTAATGATATGAAGTAGGTATTGAATTTTTTTTGTAAAATTATTAAAATAATTTACAAAAAAGTTTGCAATATTAAAATTATGTAATAATTTTACATCGTAATTGATTTACAGACTTGGTAAACGCGCAATCGCATTCAAAGGAATGATGAACCCGGCGCAAAGCGTGAAAAATACAAAGTGTGGATTACCAGAAAGGACACACTTTGAAAGTTTCACGCTTTCTTTGCCAAATCCTATTTATCTGAATTGGTTTCTTTTGAGGTTTGAATTTTAAATACTTTACCATCCACAATCAAAACGGGCGTTTCCGTATTTTCATTGACTTGGTTCATTTTAGATTCAAACTTTTCACGATAGGACATATAAATATCCGATGCTCTTAATAAAAAGTCGGTTAATGTCATGTCGTACAAATTGGCTGCGAATCGCAAGCGTTCCCAGTCTTTCTCACTAACATTAAAGGTTATTGCCTTTGTTTTTCTATCTAATCCTTTTGGCATGATGTATAATTTTTGTGCAAAAATAGGGACTTTTTACGGGCTTTGAAACGGTGTTTATTAATAAGTATAAAAATATTTCAAAAAATTATTAATAAGTATAAAAATAATTGAAAAAATATTTGGAAGTATAAATATGTCATCGTAAATTTGCGTTATATTTATTTACAAATGCTGTAAACGCTTTATAGACTGTTTTTTACGAAAGGAATATTACCTTATGATTATCATGTCATGTCATAGGGGTTTAAATCTATTCCTTAAAAGGAAGGCAGGGTTTTTTTTAACGCTTAAACGACAAATGTTAATTTCTTTTCAAGCAAACCGTATGTGGAATGTACACATATAGGGTTTAAATCCTATTGCTTGGAACGAAAAACACTTAATAATCTTGGTTTTTAATGCTTTGAACGGCAAACCGTGTGCAAGATGTATGCACATAGGCTTAAAAACTATTATGTTCTTTGAAAAGGATGAATACAGTTCTGAATGCAGAATTTTATTTTTAATAAGGAGTTAAAAATAAAACTTTGTACGTCAAACTTAATAAATAGAGATACTTAATTGTTGGCAAAGACTGCAAACCGTATTATTGATGCGAAAAGGTAGTAAACAGCAGGTGTAACTTTAAAAAAGTTAGCGGGTTCGAGTCCCGCACTACCTACGATTGTAAAACAATATTTTTAAACAAATCAATCTGTAAAAAATACGGTTTTTAAATCAATCCAAAGTGTGAATCTTTCTAAGTGTGTACGAATCGATGTTCCACACTTAAAAAGATTCACACCTCATAAAAAACTATTTATTCAAATTCTAAAAAAACAAAAGGATGAATTTAGAAATAACAAGCGCAAAAGACGCTTATTCTGCTTCACAATGTACTGATTTCCGTGATATTTTCCATAATGCGTATATTGTTTATCTTAAAAAAGGTGAATCTAAGCAGTTAGAACGCAAGTTTTGGAGTTATGCAACTCGTTACAAAAATACTCAAAAATGCCGACGTTCCACAGATATACAATCTGTCATAGACGATATAAACCAGTCGATTGAAACGAATACTTACGATATGGTTTGCGCCAAATCTTGTTTTTACTTATTAACAGGCGTTACTGTTAGTGATTACGGCAAATCACTTTTGCCCGTAAAAGAAACGATTGAATTGCAAGTTACTGATAATCAAATTATTGAAACAATTGAGGTGAAAGACAAAGATGTATTAGGCTGCGAAATTAAACCACTAAATACAGACTATAACAAAATTATATTTGCAAAAGATAATATAGATATTCAATTGTTGGCATTTGACGGAGGTTGTTATTTGCGGATTTGGAATAAAGAGGTTGAATTAATGGACGAAATATGTTTAGGTCAAATAATCTTAGAAGACGGTAACGATGACATGGTTTTTTTAAGTGTACATTCATACGACGGAAATTACGGGTCAATATCGCAAGACGCAGAAGAAGCGGCTGAAATGTTGCTTAACGAATGGTTGGAAAATAATAATTATGCAAACATAGAAACCTATTTTGATAGTAAATTTTCAAAGGAGACCATTATGCCAAGTTTGCAAAAGTTAGGATATTATATTTCACCGCGCCAAAGACGACTTTTGAAATTTATTGAAAATGCTAAATGTACTTTTGCTGAATTAAAAAAGGCACACTCTGAAATCCGTAAATCTATTTTAACAAAGGATTTACATTATATGACGCGTTTAGGAATAATTAAAAAGGTAAATGATAAATATTGTTCTTGTGAGGATATTGAGAAAAACGAATTGCAAAGCATTGATAGACAACCGATTGCACCAAAGTTATTGTCCATAAAAGAGATAGAAAAAGATTTAGGTGAAATAAAGGAGATAAAAATAAATGAACCGCCTATTTTATCCATTGATGAAGCGGAAAAACAGATAGATAAAGAATCTCAAA
>JBDKKX010000353.1:0-6268 GCA_039795795.1 Bacteroidota bacterium
ATGGGACGATGATGATATGCCGCATACACCGCTTCTAAAAAAGCAGCATATTTTTCTGGCGTGAAAGCAGCATTATACGCTTGACGCAAATTCGCAATCATAAATTTGGGTTTGTAAGTTAATGATAAATGAAGAATGATGAATGATAAATGCATCATTTATCATTCACCACTTATCATTCTTAGTAAGAAACGATCTTTTCTGATTTTTTCAACAACGCAATCGTATGTTCAAAAAAAGTAGGCAAAATTGTTTGATATGTCTTTTCTATTTTGGATTCATCTGTTAGGTCTCGAATCATTAAGTCATATTTTTCCTTTCCGTAATTCAATAAAATTTCTTGCTTTTTCTCCTCCATTTTAAAATAAGCTAACATCCCACCGCCATCCGCTTCGGGATGAAACTGGGTTGCAAAAAAAGCATCCGAAAATCGAATTGCCATAATTGCACGCGGTAATCGCTTCGTATTCGGTTTTTCCCAAGCCAAAATTTTAAAATGTTTTGCTTTCATTTCCTCCATATCGGGTTCAATCACCTGCCATTCGCGGAAATCGGCAATCCAAAACGGCTTTTGAAGTCCTGCAAAAAAGGGTTCTTCCAATCCTTCCGTCGTTTGAAAAACTGGAAAAGTACCAAAAGATTTAAAAGCTCTTTTCGTAATTCTGCCTACCTCAAAATACCGACAAGCCAATTGAAAAGAATGACAAATGAAAAAAACATATTTTTTCTGATTTGGATGTTTAAGATTATGTTCCCATAATTGACCCAACAAATCAAAATATTTATCATTCCAAGTACCTTCTTCTTCCCCGTCAAAAGGACTGCCCGGACCGCCAGAAGATATATATATGTCAAAACTGGTATCAGGCAATTCGCACCGATGCCGCACGTCAAAGTGCCGATACGCTAACCCATAGTCGGTCAACATCGTTTTCAAATACCCGATACCTTTGTTCGGCGTATTATTATTCAAATCTAACAGTGCCGCTTTCATAAGTGGAGTGTGATTGTAGCATAAATTGCGTCAATGAATGCCAATTGACGCAATTTTATGTTGTTTATAATAAAAAATTATTTCGATTTACCTCCAATCAACTGCGCTTGCAGTTGTTTAAGTGCTTCCCAATCGCCTTTACTTGCTAAATTCGCTTGTAATGTCCAAGAAGTTGGGTCGTGCATCGCGAAACGCTTGCCTGCTGTGTCCAAAACATCTTGTAATTTTTGTTGGGGCGTTAACGACAGTTGAACAAATGTTTTAATGCCTGCTGCATTCAAAAGTTCTTCAATTTTAGGTCCAATCCCTTCAATTTTCTTCAAATCGTCTTTAACTGTTGAAGCGACAACCGTTTCTATTGGCTGAATAACCGTTTTAGTCACCACTTCTGTCGGCTCAACAACCGTTTTAGTCATCACAGGATTCACAATAGGTCTTGGTTCTACAACTGTTGTCGTCACACGGCTTACCGTTTCCGTTGGCTGAGTAACCGTTCTCGTTGTCGAACTACTCACCGTTGTCGTGCGCGTTGCCGTCGAAACAGGTTGTGCAACGGAGTTCGTCATTGGACTTACAATCGGTTTTGGAATGTCGGAAACTTCGCGTACTGCAACCGCGTCCCGAGACATACCACTCCAAACAGGAGTTGGAATATTGGGTGCGTAACCCGAAATCGCATTCTTCACAAACGTTCCCCAAGTCAAATTATTTTGACCGTCGCGGTGAATTCTGGCTCTTTCTATCGCCATTACTGCCGCGTTTTCAACCACCCATTCAAAATTATCCGCACCAACCGAAGCAATATCTGCATCTGGCGCAGGATTACAAAAATCTATCGCGTAAGGAATGCCATTTTGAACCCCAAACTCAACCGTATTGAAATCATAACCCAAAGCACGATTCAATTTCAAAGTATAATCCTCCACTTTTGCCAACAATTCTTTAGAAACAGGCGCGCCCTCTTTTACATACCGCGTTTCATGCGGATTGCGCGGGTCATATTGCATAATATGTACTCGATTGCCACCCAAGCAATAACATCTAAAATATTGGTCAAATTGAACTTCCGATTGCAACATCATTACTAATTGACCCGTCTCCGCATATTTTTGAAAAAATTCTTCTTGCGAATTCAATTTATAAACATGCTTCCAACCGCCGCCAGCATGGGGTTTCATATATGCAGGAAAGCCGATATATTTAAAAATGGCATCCCAGCTTAACGGGTGTTGCAAATTGCGAAAAGAGGCTTCACTCGTATCATCAGGGCGGTTTTTAGAAGGCAAAATCACAGTATTCGGCACTGGAACGCCAATTTTCACAGCCAACGCATTATTAAAAAATTTCTCATCCGCAGACCACCAAAATGGATTATTGATAACTGCTGTACCACAAAGGGCTGCATTTTTCAAATAAGCCCGATAAAAAGGTACATCTTGAGAAATTCTGTCAATGATAACCGCATATTCGGTTGGGTCTCCTTGTGCTACTTTGTCTATCGTCACCGCTTCCGCAACGATATTAGGGATTTTTTTAGCATTGATGCGCTCTATCAACGCATAAGGAAAAGAACTTTCTTTTCCAAACAGGATTCCTATTTTTTTCATAAGAGAGGATGGTTTAAAAATAAAACAATAGTTGAATTGGTTTTTAGTTGGAGATGATCATCTTAATTAATTGTTTATCAAGAACTTATCACAACTTATTTTATTTTTGAATGCACGAGGTGCATGATTTCTGCTTCAGCTTTGTCCGCATTTTGAGTCAAGGTTTTAACCCGTTCTGAAATATTTTCCACATAATGGGGCTCTTCAAAACCAACGAGGTTGATTTTAACATTCAAAACCGCCCCATGCACTGCTGCTCGCGCACACAACGCGCCCACACCTGCATCCGAAACAGAGGCAGGATTACCGATTTCAGCCATTTTTTGGACAATTTCAAAACAGTTCATACTTAACTCCGCAGTGCTTAATGGCACTTCAATCGCTTGCCTTGTCGCCTCTTGCAACGCCTTTTTGCGTATTTTTCGCTCTTTTTCGGATAATTTAGGCAATTGCATCGCTGCCATAATTCCATTAAACGCAGCCGTATCTTCATCTACTTTTTTCAATAACGCGTCTTTTAACCCCTGTCCTTTTGCAGCTATTTCGGAAAAAACAGCCCATTGTTCGTCCCAACCGCGCTTATGAGCAGACAAATTTGCCACCATCGTTGCCAAAGCCGCACTCAATGCACCCACATACGCTGCAATTGAACCGCCTCCTGGCGCAGGACTTTCTGAAGCCGTTTCATTGGCAAATTGGCGCAAATTAAGTTTCAATAAAGGTTCCCTTTTTTCAGACGCTAACAAATATTCAATCACCCTTTTAGCAGGTTCAAAAGGACTTAACTCATTCAATCCCAATGTTTTGATGGCAATTTTAATCAGTTCTTCTTCCGAAACTCCGACAGAACGCTGTTGTTTTTTCAAAAAATACTGACCTGCTTCTATCAAAACACTTTTAGGCGTTAAACCAATTAATTCCGAACCTGTCACGCGCAATCCTCGCTTTTCTGCACTTTGACACGCTGCTTCAAATGCAATATGTAATGGTGTTACGTGAATATTCGTCAAATTCATCGAAACTTGCGCAATTCCGTACTCTTCAATGTACCAACCGATGCCTTTCACTGCTTTACACGCGCCTGCTTGCCGAATCGGTTCACCATTTGCATCTTTCACCGCTTTACCTGCATTATCTACCACTACCCTACCCTGCTCACGTACATCAAAAGCAACTGAGTTGGCACGCCGAACGCTTGTTGTATTCAAATTTATATTATACGCAATTAAAAAATCTCTCGCACCAATAACCGTCGCGCCTGATTTGGGATTAAAAATGGGTTCTCCAAAATCAGGTTTCCAATCGGGATGACGCAATTTCGCTTCTAAACCTTCATATTCTCCTGCTCGAATAGTGGCTAAATTTTTCCGTTCGGGTCTTGTAGCCGCCGATTCGTAAAGAAAAACTGGAATTTTTAACAATTTACCCACTTTTTCGCCCAACATGGTTGCATAAACCGCCGTTTCTTCCAACGAAATATGCGCAATTGGCACAAAAGGACATACATCGGTCGCCCCCATACGAGGATGTTCTCCTACATGTTTGGACATATCAATGCATTCTGACGCTTTTTGAATGGCACGAAAAGCCGCCTCTACCATTGGTAATGGCTCGCCCACAAAAGTAACAACGGTTCGATTCGTTGCCTTTCCGGGGTCAACATTGAGTAGGCGGACACCGTCCACACTTTCAATGGCATCTGTAATTTGCTTAATAATGGTCATGTCACGTCCCTCACTGAAATTAGGAACGCATTCAATTAATGGTTTTGTCATCTCGTACAGGTCGAAGATAATTAGTTTCCCTTATATGCTGAGTCCGTCTGAAATAACCTCTTATTATTTCAGGCTTCTGGATATTTTCAAGCATTTTATTTTAAAAAATATCATTATATGAAATTATATTTTTTAAAAATGAATATTTTAAAACGTAAATTTTGATTTCAGTTAGATTTGATGGCGCAAAGGTATGTTTTCTCTAATATTCTTTTGTCATTTTTCTGTCATTTTTTTATAATTTTTTTTCTGGGTACGCGAAAAAACAAGTTTAGAGCGAATTGGAACGCGGATGACGCGGATTTTACAGATTTTCGCGGATTTTTGGTTCGTTTTGCTTGGGTTTTCGAGCAGGACTTCAAAAAAATCTGCGTAAATCTGTAGAATCCGCGTCATCCGCGTTCCAATTGTATCCTAATTGTTAAAAAGCACTTATTTTTAATCCGACAAAAGTTGCTGATAAGCATAATATTAAACTTAAAAATAAATTTAAATAAGCAGTTGCCATATTTTGGGTTTGAAAAAGGCGCAACGTTTCTATCGAAAAAGTGGAAAAAGTAGAGAATCCGCCGCAAAATCCTGTTGCGAAAAGCAGTTTGTGATGGATGTGTAATTGATTTTTAAGGCTTAAACCTGTCAGGATGCCAATGATGAAACAAGCAAACACATTAGAAATCAAGGTTGCCAATGGGAAGGTCAACGGGTATTTAGAACACCATTCCGAGATTTGAAAGCGGACTAAACTGCCCAAGCCACCGCCAATGAATACAAGTAAGTAACGCATATTTTGTTATTTTGCGCAAAAATAAGGCGAATTGGAACACAGATGACACGGATTTTACGGATTTACACGGATTTTTTTGGATTTATGCTTAAAATTCAGCATAAATTCAAAAAAATTCGTGCAAATCTGTGTAAATCTGTAAAATCCGCGTCATCTGTGTTCCAATTCACTGAATTTAGGGTTACTTTTGCCTCAAAAACCAGTCTGTTTAACATATCAAACTCAATATTTTTTAAATGCTTTCCATCCAATAACCAACGATTTGGTTGCGTTTGAAACATTCCAATATCGAACTATGATTCAAAAAGTAATAGCTAAGATAAAAAGCATTAAATGGTTAAAAAAATTAGTGCATTTTGCAAAAACGCACACCATGCCCGGATTTCAAGGCGTACCCATTTTTCACGTATTCAACTTTATGCGACAGGAAATGGGGCGACATCCTGTCACGATGCGGGCAAATGCGATTGCATTTAGCTTTTTTCTCTCTTTATTTCCCTCGTTGATGGTGCTGATTTCGCTGATTCCGTACTTACCTTTTGAAAAAACCAAAGTGATTCGAGAAATTACGGCTGCGATTGACGAATTAATGCCCAATAATGCAGGGCGTATGGTGACGATGACGATTAAAGATTTCTTGCATGAGAAACGGAGCGATATTATTAGTATCGGTTTTGTATTGGCAATTTATTTCTCATCGAATGGCATTTTAGCCTTGATGGGTGGTTTTGAGAAGTCCTATCCTATTTTTGGGCGGCGCAACCCGATAGATAAACGCATTCGCGCTATTATTTTAACCTTTATGTTAGGGAGTTTGATGGTGGTTTCCATGATTTTAATCATTTTGGGGAATCAATTAATCAATGAAGGCGTGAATTTATGGGCAAAATGGACTAAATTAACAATGAGTAAAAAGGCTTTAGCCAATTCTTTATTAACGTTGAGGTGGGTGGTCGTTATTTTATTGTTATATATGGGTTCTGCTTTTATCTACCGTTTTGGGATTTTGATGCGCCGAAAATTACCCTTTTTCTCGCCCGGTGCTGTTTTGGCGACCTTACTTTCGATGTTATCGTCCATTATTTTCTCTACGTATGTGGATAATTTT
>JBDKKX010000354.1:0-6259 GCA_039795795.1 Bacteroidota bacterium
ACGGATTTTTTTGAATTTAGACTTAAAATTCAGCCTAAATTCAAAAAAAATCCGTGTAAATCTGAAAAATCCGCGTCATCCGCGTTCCAATCGTATCACCATTTTCCTCCTTATTGGTTCAAATAACGATTCACGTTTTCCAAATTAATGCCATTTGTCACATTTTTAAAACCCTTTTGTTCCAAAGTCGCTTTCGCCTGACTTGCTCGACCCCCAACTTTACAAAAAACAACAATCTGTTTTTTATTTTTAAACGTATCCAAATGATTCGCTACTTGGTCGTAAGGAATATTAATAGCCCCTTTTGCCGTCCCTGCGGCAAATTCTTCAGGACTGCGCACATCCACTAAAAAACTATCTTTGTAAGAAACCGATTTATCCGATTGAGTCGTACACGAAATAAAAATTAAGATTGCCATCAAAATAGCAAAATTAAAAACACTTTTTTTTAAAATAGTCATAATTTTATTTTCATTTAAAATCATTTGTCATTGTTCAACATAAAACCTTACTGAGTTGCAAACGCCCATAAATCCATCCTTATTGTCCTTTTTTCTTTTTAAAATCGGCTTTCAAATCGTAAGGAATAAGATAAGTCGTGACCGTTACACCATATATTAAATCTACGGCTTCCAAAACCAGCCGATGCGTCACTTCGGAATCCACAAAAACCAAATACGTCCCTTCCGTAAGCCCCATTCTCGATGCATAATAAGCCGTTTGAGTTTTCCCATTTTTGAATTGCGTAATATTGTGATATACTTTGGATTCAACCACAGCCTTTTGCCCATTCACATCAATCGTTATATCAGCAATGCCCAGATTTACATGCGGTTCGATGTACGACGAACCGCCCACCACCGCCAGAAAAGCATTAATATATGTTTCAAAACTATACATCAATGCCGCTTCTCGAATCGAAATGACTTTGCCTTTATCGTCCCTATCCAAAAAGAAACGGAAACCGCGCAATTTAGCATATTCCTTATATTTTTCGATGACTTTAGGCATTTTTAGCACGCCCGTTTCTGTAAAATACTCGTCAATATCAATATTTTTTTGAATTCGATTTTGCTCGCCATTCAAATACGGATAAAACGCATCATGCAAACATTTTTTATATAAAGGGACGCGAAAAGTGACATCATCGTTGTCATCGGAAATGATAATGCCATTAACAAACAATTCTTTAATATGTTCTTTATATATCTGAAAAGGCACTTTTTCTTCCGTAAAAAGCAATCTTTCTAAAAAAGTTCGATATTTACTGCCTCTGTTGATGATGTTGGAAATATTTTTATCTATATTTTTTTTCAAATATTGTTTTTCAACCCATAAATAATCTTTTATATCAATGATGGGTTTATTCGGTTGATGTTGAATCAGTTGCGCAGCAAAACCGTTTACCAAACCAGGTTGATTTGCCGTTATTTCACTAATACTCGCCTTCACTTCAGGGGCAAATAATTGACCCGTTTCCGCTTCGTGTTGACCCAATAAATTAAAGGTTTCTTCATTCGTAAAATAAGGAATATTCAAATTATCTGTGATATTAAATGGACTTGCATTATCTTGAACTACGCCAACAATATTACTTACCCCCACTAAAATGACGGATTTCAACGCATGCGATTGTCGAGAATGATAAACCTTGCGAATGGAATGCAAGAATTGCCCAAAAAATTCAGCATTGATGCCTTCCACTTCATCAATAATTAGCACCCATTTTTTATCTTGTATGCGACTAATTTGATGAAAAACACCTTGTAAAGAAGCATCTGAAAAATTTATTTCCCAAAATTCTTTCAATTCATCCATGAAAACCCGCATAAAAACCTCCAAAGTAGCTTCTTTGTGATTTTCGAAATTGACATGAGCCACTTTGTAGCCTGCTTTCGACAATTCTATAGTCAATTGATGAAAGTAGGTACTTTTGCCTGTTTGTCGAGGTGCCCATATCGTGAAGTAACGGTCATTCCGAACCTTCCGCACGCCTTCAACAATTAAATCGGTGCGAATTAAGGTGTAATGTTGCTCAATAATGTTGGGACCAGAGGTATTAAAATAACGCATTGTTTTAAAAATTTATATTTTATTTAAAAATATTTGTTTTAAAAATTTAATTTTGAGCAAAAATAAGTATATATCCGCAGCTATGCAAGCGGGCGCAAAACTAATAAAAAACGCAGACACGGCAGGTCTGCCTTTCCTCTTTAATCTAAAATATTTATAAATCATGGGCAGCTAATCCTGCGTTTCCGCCGCCGACAAATACAATTTGATGGTGAGTTGTCATCATTACCAATAAAGATTTTAAGGTACGATAAATTGTCCAAATTTAATAGTAAAAATATATGAATATATTTTCATAAACAAGAATATTCATAAATTTTTTCAAAAAAACATGAATATTCTTTCATATTTTCATAAGTATAATTACCTTTGCTTCTGTTAGCGAACCAAGATGTCCTATTTATTATATTTCAAACTACCATTTCAATGAAAGTCGAACAATTATATACAGGTTGCCTTGCGCAAGGGGCGTATTTCATCGAAAGCGATGGTGAAGTTGCCATTATCGACCCTTTGCGGGAAACTGAGCCTTATATTAAAAAGGCTTTGAATGCGCATGCAACGATTAAATACATTTTTGAAACGCATTTTCATGCGGATTTCGTGTCGGGTCACTTAGATTTGGCGCAAAAAACGGGAGCGAATATCATTTATGGTCCGAACGCGGACACAACGTATGAAAAACTTTGTGCCAAAGATGGTCAAGTATTTCAATTGGGTAAAGTGACGATTGAAGTATTACATACGCCCGGTCATACGCCTGAAAGTACGACGTATCTTTTAAAAGATGAAAGTGGAAAACCTTATTCGATTTTCACGGGTGACACCTTATTTATAGGCGATGTGGGCAGACCCGATTTGGCGCAAACACGCGGCAGTGTAACCAAAGAAGATTTGGCAGGTTGGCTTTTCGACTCTTTGCGCAATAAAATTCTGCCATTGCCTGATGATGTAATTGTTTATCCTGCGCATGGGGCGGGTTCGGCTTGTGGCAAAAATATGTCTAAGGAGACGTTTGATTTATTGGGCAATCAGAAAAAGTTTAATTACGCGCTTCGGGCGGATATGACGAAAGCGGAATTTATTAAAGAAGTGACGGAGGGTTTGCAACCGCCGCCGCAGTATTTTGCTAAAAACGCGGCGGCAAATAAAAATGGTTATGATAATGTTGAAAAGGTGATGAAACGAGGTGCTCGTGGTTTGAGTCCGCGTGCTTTTGAAGCGGTGGCGGAAGCGACGGGCGCGGTGGTTTTGGATGTGCGCGATAAAGCTGATTTTTGTAAAGGTTTTGTGCCGAATTCGATTTTTATTGGGTTGGATGGCACCTTTGCGCCTTGGGTGGGCGCGTTGATTGCGGATTTGAAACAACCGATTTTGATTATTGCGCCCAAAGGTCGGAATAAAGAAACGGTGAAACGATTGGCACGAGTGGGTTATGACAATTGTATTGGTTATTTGCAAGGCGGTTTTGAGGCTTGGCAAGCGGATGGAAAGGAGGTGGATACGATTCCAACAATAAATATACGTGATTTTGAAAAATTTTATGCTGAAAATTCAACTATAAATGTTTTAGATGTCCGCAAACCGAATGAGTGGAGTGGAGAACATGTAGTCCATTCTAAAAATGTAGCGTTGGATTTCCTCAATGAACAAATGAGTGAAATCCAAAAAGACACCTTATATTATATGCACTGTCGGAGTGGCTATCGTTCTACGATTGCGGCTTCGATTTTGAAAGCGAGAGGTTATGACAAATTGGTGAATGTGGTGGCGAATTTTGATGATATTGCAAAATCAACAATTCCGACAACCGCATTTATTTGTCCATCTACTTTAAAATGATGAATGATGAATGATGAATGATGAATGATGGTGAAAATTCATCATTCATCATTCATCATTCATCATTCATCATTAGTTAAAATAAAACTGCAATTCCAACAATCAAAATAAGTTTATGAAATACGGATTCATTATTGATAACCGCAAATGTATTGGCTGTCACGCCTGTACGACGGCTTGCAAATCGGAACATGAAGTGCCTGTCGGGGTGTTCCGAACGCACGTCAAGCAAGTCGAAAAAGGGACTTTCCCCAATACCCGCCGTCTTTTTTCGGTGATGCGCTGCAATCATTGCACTGACGCGCCTTGTGTGGAGATTTGTCCTGTCGAAGCCTTGTATTTTCGACCCGATGGCATCGTCGATTTCGACAAAGACCGTTGCATTGGTTGCAAATCGTGTATGCAGGCATGTCCGTACGACGCGCTGTACATCGACCCCGACACGCATACGGCTGCAAAATGTAATTATTGCGCACATCGGATTGATGTCGGTTTAGAACCTGCTTGCGTCAATGTTTGTCCCGAACATGCGATTATTTCGGGGGACATGGACAATCCAAACACAGAAATTGCTCAATTGCTTTCCCGCGAACAAACCAGCGTCCGAAAACCTGAAAAAGGAACGATTCCGAACTTATTTTACATTGACGGCGATGCTTTTTCCTTGATTCCGTCTTCTACGGACAGGTCGGATAACTATTTTTGGAGCGAACAATCACATGGCGTAGGTCATTTTGCCAAAAACACGGAAAAAGCTGCACTCACTCCTGCGCAATACACTGAAAAATTGTCGTATAATGGCGAAGATTTAATGAAAACGTTGTTGCAAAACAACGGTCAAACCACTGAAACGGACGGTACACCTCAAAAATCCATTGATGTTTTAACGGGTCAAAATGCAAAACGCGTTTATGACGCACCGAATAAAGGCATGGTATGGGGTTGGGAAGTGGCGGCTTATGTCATGACGAAAGCGGTTTCTGCGGGTGCATTTTTAGTCCCTTTTATCGGGATGATGCTGGGAAAAGTTGAAAATTCGACTCAATTGAATGGATGGACGGTCGGCGTAGGCATGTTATTTTTAATGATAACGGGCGGCTTGTTGGTGAAAGATTTGGATAGACCTGACCGTTTTATTTACGTTTTGTTGCGCCCCCAATGGAAATCTTGGTTGGCAAAAGGCGGTTTGGCAATTACGGTTTATGGCGCATTATTGGCAATTTTAGGCGTAATGGCATGGTTTGGCGTTCAAAATGGCGTTTTGATGACGATTTTGAATGGTTTTACGGCAGCTACGGCGGTAATGGTAGCCATTTATACTGCTTTTTTGTTTGCGCAAGCGAAAGGACGCGATTTTTGGCAAAGTCCTGTGGCGGTTTTGCAAATGGGCGTTCACAGCATTATGGCGGGTGCATCTGCGTACTTAATTACGGGTGCGACAGGTTTTTTACAAAATAATTCGTTTTTTAATACGATTTTAATGGGCGGTATTGGGTTCAATTTATTGGGCATGTTAGTCGAATTGACGATGACGCATCCGACGGCGGATGGCAAAAGAACGGTTCAATCCATTTTAAATGGACGTTATACGACCGATTTTTGGACGAAAGCCATCGGTTTTGGCAATCTTATCCCGATGGTAATGCTTTATTTTGCAAATGGAGATTCCTTTGTAACCGCTTTGGCGGGCGTATTAGTATTGTTGGGAATTTATTTTACAGAGCGCATCTGGATTGAAGCACCACAACAAATTGCATTAGTTTAAATTTTTTCACAGATTGGACAGATTGGACAAGATTTTCACGGATTTTGGGTTAAAATCTGTGAAAATCTTGTCCAATCTGTCAAATCTGTAACCAAGCACCTTAATAACTAAAAATCATGGGTAAAGATAAGCCATCCTTCATAGAAAGAATTGCAGAAAAAATCGGTCTTATTCCCGATTTGCACAAAGTCGAAACAGAAGCACCCGTTACTCGATTAACCGAACCGGGCGATTTAACGCAATACCCACCGCCCGAACAATGGGATGATTGGGTCGAATACGAGGCAACTGCTTGGCCCCGCAAAGAAAAAAAGCATTATCAAATCGTACCTACGACTTGTTTCAATTGCGAATCGGCTTGTGGCATGTTGGCGTACATCGACAAAAGTACCCAAGAAGTCCGCAAATTTGAAGGCAATCCCTATCATCCGGGCAGTCGCGGGCGCAATTGTGCGAAAGGTCCCGCAACGATTAATCAAATCAAGGATGCAGACCGCATTTTGTATCCGATGAAACGAAAGGGCAAACGCGGCGATGGCGAATGGGAACGGGTCACTTGGGATGCGGCATTGGACGACA
>JBDKKX010000355.1:0-6226 GCA_039795795.1 Bacteroidota bacterium
CGAATGGAATCGCTTCTGTCCTTTACGGCAGTTGTTTCATCATAGATTTTTTCCTATAAACCTATGTTTCCTATGAACCTATGTGTTAAAAAACCTATGTTTCCTATGAACCTATGTGTTAAAAAACCTATGTTTCCTATGAACCTATGTGTTAAAAAACCTATGTTTCCTATGAACCTATGTGTTAAAATAAAAAAAATCATCATGTCAAAACAATCAAAAATCGAACAATTCGACCCCAACGGAGTCGGTTTAAAAAATGGTAATTTCATCGGATTGCCTTTCGACGAATCCGAATCAAGCATCGTATTAATGCCCGTCCCATGGGATGTCACCGTTTCTTACGCAGACGGAACAGCTACAGCTGCCACTAACATTTTAGAGGCTTCAACCCAATTAGATTTGCACGATTCGGATGCGCCTAATGCATGGAAATACGGCATTTTTTATCGCCCCACAGATGAAAAATGGTTAAAAAAAAGCCAGAAATGGCGCAAAAAGGCTAAAAAATACATTGATTTTTTAGAAAAAGGCGGCATCCTTTCCGAAAATCCTGCCATGCAGCAAAAATTAAATAAAATTAATACCGAATGTGAAGCATTAAAAAATTGGGTTTATGCGCAAACCAAAGAATTGTTAAATCAAAACAAATTAGTAGGTTTGATTGGCGGCGAACATAGTATTCCACTCGGTTATTTAGAAGCATTAAGTGAACGGTATGACAGTTTTGGCATTTTGCAAATAGATGCTCATTTTGATTTGCGCGCTGCGTATGAAGGTTTTACCTATTCCCATGCCAGTATTTTTTACAACTCTTTGAAAATCAAAAACTTACAACGCATTACGCACGTAGGGATTCGCGATTATTGCGCGGCAGAAGCAGATTTAGTGCGTCAATCGGCGGGCAGAAATGTCGTTTTTTACGACCAAGATTTGCGCGAAATGCAGTTTGATGGACAAACTTGGAAACAACTATGCCGTGAAATCGTGGGCACATTACCACAAAATGTTTATATTAGTTTCGATATAGACGGGCTTGAACCCAACCTTTGTCCCAATACAGGCACCCCTGTTGCAGGCGGTTTAACGTTTTGGGAAGCCGTTTATTTATTAAAAACGGTCGTTTCAAGTGGTCGAAAAATCATTGGTTTCGATTTATCGGAAGTCGGCGGACTTGGAAAAGAATGGGATGGCAATGTCGGCGCACGCATTTTATACAAATTGGCAAATTTAATGGCATTGAGTCAAGGCATCAAGGCATAATGGCAAAATATTTTCCAAAACGGTGCAAAATACTTTGCCATTATGTGTTTTTTGTCGCAATTTTGCGGCATTATTCATCCCAGTATGTCCAAACATACATTTTCGAGCAAACGTAAAACCCAATTTTATCATCCAATGCCATTCATAAAGACAGGATTTGCAGGCTTGATTATCTTTGAACCCAAAATTTGGGGCGATAGTCGCGGTTATTTTTTCGAGAGTTATAATCAAAATCTTTTTCATGCGGCAGGTATTCATGCCCAATTTGTACAAGACAATCAAGCCCGTTCCACCTTTGGCGTGTTGCGCGGTCTGCACTATCAGTTAGGTGCTTCGGCGCAATCCAAATTAGTGCGCTGCATCGAAGGCGAAGTCTTAGATGTCGTCGTGGATATTCGAGAAGGTTCGCCGACGTATGGCAAATCTTTCAGTATTCGATTGAGTGCCGAAAATAAAAAACAACTTTTTGTACCGCGTGGTTTTGCGCATGGGTACGTCGTATTGAGCGAAATGGCGGAATTTGCTTACAAATGCGATAATTTTTATGACAAAAACGCGGAAGGCGGTATTGCATTCGATGACCCTGCCTTACAAATCAATTGGGAAATTGATTTATCCAAAGCCATCTTGTCGGATAAAGATAAAGTAAATCCTAAATTAGGCGCGCATAAACCTTTTTATTGCTCCGCTACAAACCCTATAAACATTTGATTATCAATTAATGGAGTTAATGAAAAAACTAAATATTTTAATCACAGGAGCAGACGGGCAATTAGGTCAAGAATTTCGATTTTGGTCGCCCGAGTTTTTAAATTGCGATTTTGTTTTTACGGATAGAAATGAATTAGATATTACCAAATTAAAAGCGGTAACTTCGTTTTTTGCGGATAGTACGCCGCATTATGTCATCAATTGTGCGGCATACACGGCGGTTGACCGCGCCGAAACAGACGAACAATTGGCTACGAATATTAATGTGTTGGGTGCCAAAAATTTGGCAATGGCGTGTCAGATGACGCAGGCGACGATGATTCAACTTTCAACAGATTATGTTTATCATTCTAAACAAAATACTCCTTTTAAAGAAACCGACCCTGTCAGTCCCAAAGGTGTGTATGCGCGTACTAAATTGCGGGGTGATATGGCAGTTTTGAAAAACTGTGATAAATCGTTCGTGATTCGCACCTCTTGGGTTTACGGGGTTTTTGGGCATAATTTCGTTAAAACAATGTTGCGTTTGGGCAAGGAACGGACTGAAATATCGGTTGTTTTCGACCAAATCGGTACGCCAACCGCAGCCCGAGATTTGGCTAAAGCGATTCTTGATATTATATTAAAGATTGAAAATCAACAGATTGAACCTTTTTTATACAAAGGCATCTGGCATTATAGCAATGAAGGCGTGACGAGTTGGTACGATTTCGCGAAAGCGATTTTTGAGGTACGCGGAATGCCCGTGCGTGTAAAACCAATTGAAACCACTTTGTTTCCTACCCCTGCCAAACGCCCTCCTTTCAGTGTTTTAAACAAAGATAAAATCAAAAAGGTGTTTGAAATTGAGATTCCGCATTGGCGGGAAAGTTTGATTGCTTGTCTGAAAGAGTTACCATAATTGCGATACAAATTGGAACGCGGATGACACGGATTCGGGCGGATTTTTTTTATTGCAATAAAAGAAATCCGCCCGAATCCGCCCGAATCCGTGTCATCCGCGTTCCAATTGTATCATAATTGAACTTATTCTTTAAATCTTTTGCCTTCATCTCTGCCAAACATTATATTGTTTTTTTGATAAGCAGCCGTATCTATATTGGGAAAATCGGCTGTTGAAGGAGGCATTTTTTCAAACAAATGATTTAAATTGGGTTGCCCCGCCTCAAACCATGCGGAATACCAAGCAGAACCCACTGCCAAAACCGCATCTCTCATGCGTTCTTCCACCATTCCATCCAATTTTTGATGAAATAAGGCAGCATATTCTTGCGTTTGGAGCGTCAAAGTAGTACCTTTTTGAGTCATAGAGACATATTTTTTATTTTTGGGAAACAATTGAGCCGTTTCTTGTTCGAGTTCGAACAATTTGGGCAAGAAAGTATGTGATTTTTGAACAATATTCCAATAATATTCATCTGATTTGTCAAAATAGGCGGCTTGCCCAACCCAAAAATTATATTTATCCGCAAACAAATCAGGCAAACGCGTTTCCCAAAAAGCATGAATCCCATTTTGATGCGTCAATTGACCATCGTAATTGCGTGTCGTATGCAACGGGACATGTGCATCCGCAATATAATGCCCGATTTCAGCACTCAATTTCAACACGGCTTGTTTATTTTTATGTATAAAAGCCTGTGTTAAGCGTTTTTGCATCGCAATTAAATGATAAGGCAAAATACCCGAAGCCGATAAACCATCTATCGCCCAAGCCTTTTTAAATTTTCCATTGACCACAAATCGTTCTTTCTCAAATAATTTATTCAATGAATCCATTGAAATAGACCATTTGCCATCTTGATATTGCTTCAAAAAGTTGTTATATACAAATTGTCTATAAATCGTATCCGCAATCGCAATAGAATCCCGTTTAAAAAAGGTTTTAATACTTTTAGATTTTAGAAAAAAATCTCGTTTGTGCAAAAACACATTAGGATAACCCGTCAATTTAAAAGTATCTTTTTTATCATTAGTAACAAAAATTTGCGTGTGTAATGCCAAGGCATCCAATAAGTTATGAGGCAAAAAAGCATATCGATCCAAATCAATATAATGACGACAACTTTCTGTGCGAGATACATAACGGCGTTTATCGGGGTCAACCGAATGCTCTGAGATATAAGCGATTTCTTTTTTATAAAGCGGCATCATTTCAGGCGGCAACGTGAAAACAGCTAAACGATTGATTTTTTGATGTGCTTGCAACCCCCATTGCGGTTTAGCAATAAAGGATGTGTGTAGGATTAAAAATGAACTTAAAAAAATAAGGGGATATAATTTCATCGTTTTTGTTTTGTTAATTGGTGTAAGAAAATTTGTTCATCCATAATTTTGGCAAAACGCAAAGGAATTTGCCGCGCTGACCATACAATCATACTCAGACAGCTGCTCAAAATAACCGTCCACCACAGTTACTTCTGCATATTTTGCAAATTCATGCCGCCATGCTTCGCATAAAATAGGTTGTGGGTCAACCAAAATTAGTTCAAAATCATTGATTTGTGGTAGCAAAGACTTCGTTTTGGACAATAATTTGTGGATTAAAGACATTCTGTTTTTTTAGATTTTAGTTTACAATCAATCATCTTCCTCGGAATCGCCTTCTTTGACGCGCTCAATATCCCGTCGGTCGCGTTTTGTTGGTCTGCCTGTCCCTTTATCGCGCAACTCTTTACCCGCTTGTGCAACGTACCATGAATCGAATTTTTTTAATTCCGATTCGGGGGTTAAGTTTTCGTAACAGGCTTGTGCAATGGGTGCACCAACACGCATTTCTATCAAATCCACCACTTTATAAGTTAAATTAAAACCATCTTTTTTAACGCCGATTATATCATTGCGTTGTACTTGAAACGATGATTTCACTAATTCGTCATTGACTTTCACTTTATTGTCTTTGACGGCATCGCTGGCTAAGGTACGCGATTTGAAAATCCGAACTGCCCAAAGCCATTTATCTACTCTGACTTTTTCCATGATTTTATTTTAAATTTCTGTTATCGCTAAATGAGGATAAGCCGCCCGATGCAATTGTCGAATGCCTTTGCGTCTATCCTCAAAAAAACTTTTCAAAACAAATAAATTTGACGCAAATGCAATATTTTCCCAGACCACTTCCGATTCCGTAAATAATTGAATATCAGAACTTTCTGGTGTTAATATCCATTTCGGCGCGTCTAATTGAACCAAATAATGCAAATGAACTTGCTGCAAAGGCGTATTGGTATAAACCGTATGCAACTCAATAATCGAACCTGTTGCCCCTGTTTCCTCATACAATTCGCGCAAAACGGCTGCTTCAACGGTTTCTCCATTTTCCATAAACCCGCCCGGAACATTCCAAAAACCAAAACGCGGTGCAATAGAACGTTTACACAACATAATTTTATCTTCCCAAAGCGGCAAACAACCCACTATAATTCTGGGATTTTGATAATGAATCGTATCGCAATGCTCACATAAAAATCGAGGCAAATGGTCTCCTTGCGGCACTCGAAATACGATAGGATGAGCACAATTAGAACAATATTTCATATTTTATCCATTTTGAGGAATGAAGCATGATGAATGATGAATTTTTCTTATTCACATTTTGTTTGAACCTATTTACAAAAAATGCTGTACCTTTGCTACATCTTCTGGGGTATCAATGCCGATGGTCTCCATATCTGTCAAGGCAATGCCGATTTTAAAACCATTTTCGAGCCATCGCAATTGCTCCAAAGATTCAGCTAACTCTAATCGAGAAGGTTTTAATTGCGCTACTTTTTGCAGCGCGTCCGACCGAAAAGCGTATAAACCAATATGTTTATAAAATGACGTTTGGTTTAACCAATTTTCCACAGGCTGCCCCCGCACAAATGGTATTGGATGCCGACTGAAATAAAGGGCTTGGAACGTTCCGTCAAAGATAACTTTTACGATATTTTCGTTTAAAACGGCTTCCAAAGCATCAATTTTTTTAGCAAGTGTAACGATTTGTAAATTTTTGTAAGACATTAACGCGCTGACCAGCATATCTATTTGAAACGGTTGAATAAAAGGCTCATCGCCTTGAATATTCACCGCCGCGTCAAACCCGCGATAAGCAGGCATCGAAAGCACTTCCGCACAACGGTCTGTGCCACTGAAATGAGATGCATCAGTCATCGCTACCGCGCCACCAAAATTTTGGACATGATTAAAGATACGTATATCATCCGTTGCCACGACCACTTTTGAAAGCGTTTTAGCTTCCGAAACTTGTTCA
>JBDKKX010000356.1:0-6201 GCA_039795795.1 Bacteroidota bacterium
ATCCGTAAAATCCGTACATCCATTCGTATCGTAATTTTCCAAAATGGAAACTGCTGTTATTTCTGTCCAGCGTTCACTTTGCGCACAAACATTTCCGCCGCGCCCAACTCAACCCATTGCATTTCAAAGGCTTCGCCATCCTCCATTTTTTTAATCCGTTCTTTCGGTTTCATTTTATTGAATTCTTCCTCCATTTTTTGGTTGTTGGAAGTGATGCTCAAAATGCCTTTTTGATAAGCAAAATAGTAGAAATAATCATTACCCGTTTTCAAATACACTTGTACTTTATCATCTTCATTCGAGGGCATCTTGAATTCGACATAACCAGTCAAAATTTTATTGACATTAATGCCTGCAACATTGTTCAATTCCACTTTTTTGTTTTGGGAAACAAAACTTTTCAAATCGGCATCCCAACGCATATTCAAACGGCTGAAGAAAAAATTCGTTTTATTGTACTTAGACGGCAAATCCAACGTCCGAGTCCGCATTTCATTGATGATTTTGTACAAATCGCGGTTGTCCGGAATGAATTCAGCCAATGCTTTTTCGTAAAAATCATCCTTATTATAATCAATATCGGGCGAATCGAAAGAACCCGCTTGAATATCTTGCGCCATAATCTTCAATAACTTTTCAGGCACCATCATATCCAACGTCGCCATCGTTTCCACATTGATTCTCGCCGCTTTTATCGAACCCGAATCATTGGTTGACGCAGTTTCCGTTGCCGATAAAAAGTTCGTTTTCGCCCGACCTGCCGTTTGTAACTTAATGTAACTCAATCCAGAACCCATATTAAATTTGCCTTCTACACTAATACTTGCATTTCTATTGTTATACACCAATTTATTGCCGCGCAAAATCCCGCCAATGATTTTCGACGAATCTCCAAACGTAAATTCATCCGTTTTAGGCGTATATTTAAAAATACCCGTCACATCAATCAAAGCGCGGTCTTTGCGGAAATAAATCGGCATCATCACACGCGGATACAACACTTCATTCTCCTTGCTGATAAACAAACCCGTGTGCAACATATCGCCCCGTTCGTTCTTCGGAAAGGAATATTGAATCGCCAAATCCGTTTTATCCGCAGCACTATTGATGGCAAACCATTGTTTATCTGGCAAATTCTCGGCATCCAACTTCGCATAACCTTCAAATTTCAAGTTTTTAGAGTTTGCAGCCAACGTAATATTGCCTTTGAACAAGGTTTTATGGTCAATATGAAAATCATCGCCTTGTTTCACCTCCCCTCTTGCCCGCGTTTCCGTGTGTTTTTCAGCCCTCTGCCCTTTACCAATCCGTTCACCGATGATATTATCAAATTTAATCTCTTGATTCCTCGACGCAATGTTATATTCATAATAACCTTCCGCTTGATAATGCTTTTTACCTTTTAAATTAACCGTCGCACGATTAATAATATGGTGTCGATTAATCGTATCACAAACAATTTTAGCATTATTCAACGTCGCCATCACACCACCTTCGCGGATTTCAACATTTTCCTTATCCGGATAAATATACGCATCACAAGATTGTATCACATTTACACCACCGATTTTCAATAAGTTAGACTTCAAATCATAAGCTGCCGTTCGTCCCTTGAAACGCAAAGAATCTTGGTCGGTATCACTGCACAAGAACGTCGCATCATTGCCGTCGGTTTTGAAATTGATAATTTCATTTTTCAAATCCCAAGCAAATTCATTGATAGAAGTTTTATATTTGTTATAAGGCATCGCCGTTTGAATATCATCCGAATTCGCCTTAAAACGACCCACTTGTTCATCAAAATCAATCTTTCCGCGCACATTTTTCGTATCAAACGCCAACTGGTCTGGCGTACCAATCGCTTTAATGCCCATATTCATCGTATCCGCCGCCACCGAAAAAGCACCAAAAGAGTACAATTTAGAAGTCAACCGCGCCCTATCCCATTCAAAAGTACCAATCCCTTTCACCCCCGTCGGCGTTAAGATGACCGTACTGCGCAACGAGTGTTTCCCCTCTTTGAAAAACGCAAATGCCGATTCTTTCGCCGTCAAATACATACTATCGCGGTACGGTTTCCAATCAATTTGAATCCCAGGACCCGTCACTTGCGGCACTTGCACCGAACCCGAACGGTCTTCTTTCAATTCAAACGTTTTCGCACTCGCCATCAAATGTTTGGGATGATATATAATGTCATTGGAATTGATAGACGCACCCAAATAACTCAAAGAA
The DNA here is from genome assembly GCA_039795795.1 of Bacteroidota bacterium. Lineage (GTDB taxonomy): Bacteria > Bacteroidota > Bacteroidia > Chitinophagales > Saprospiraceae > JAAFJT01. The sequence continues at coordinate 2,236 of JBDKKX010000356.1, forward strand.
CCATTTCCAAAAAAACCACCATTATTCAACTTCATTTCACCCGTAAAATTCCCCTTATTTTTATAAACAGGATAGCCATTTTTGGGCGAAACGGTCACAAAACCCAAAGAACTATCGGGTTGAAGCGTCAAAGTCTCCCGAAAATCAGGAAAAATATCCCCTGTACGCATCAAACCTTTGAATTTTAAATCATTTTTAGTCAAACTATCCAAACCATCCAATGAAAATTTATCTAATTTGAAAAAGAAAGAATCTCGTTTGTAAATCCCCTGTTGTGTCCCCCGATTGTCATAAAACACAAAGGAATTCGACCGCGCTTGAAACGAAGGAAACATTTTCACATCTTCCCGCCCCGATTTATTCGTCGGCGCGTCAATTAACATAATCCCTTGCAAATGTTCAATCCGCGAATTAATCGCACTGGCAATCGGCTTGCCATACTTATCCGTCCCGACGCGCAAATACAAATCCATAAAGCGCGCAGAATCAATCTTGATTTCAAACTTATTGTAGTCAAAATGGTAATCTTTGCCATGAAAAATCGAATAACCCGCAAATAATTTTCCATCAAAATCAAAATTGCGATTCTTTTTCAAAACAATATGTTCACCTTCGGGCGCGACACCCACCCTTTGTTTATCACTCAATTCCACATTTTTCACCCCATTAATCGAAATCGTCGTATCCGTCAATGCCATACTCGCATTCACTTCCTTGCTTTCCGAACGGAAACGCAAGACATCATAATCCACTTTTTTCTGATTCGCGCTCGCATAATGGAAAATCTTATCCCGCAACTCAACCGTTTGATTATCCGCATCATAATTGATAAAACCTTGCGCCACCAAATCGTACAAAAGGCTTTGAATGCTGACCGCGCTCATACTCGGATCTATTTTTTTTGCAATATCATTCGCATTCAAAGTCCGTTTTTTAACCTCATCCGAGTACAATTTAATGATAGAAATCGGATTAATCGTGGCAATATTTTGAATTTTTCGGTAATCCTGCTCACTGAAAAATTGCAAAGATTCAAACACCGCTTCATTTTTTATCGTCCCCATGCCCGGCGATTTGTCCCCAATCACCAACGAATCATGCGAAATGTACCAACTAATTTTACTCACATCAATCGTCATTTGCTGAAAAGAGTTATAAAACGGGTTTCTATCGCTCCCGCGCTGCCCCCTTTCCAAAGAAATTTCCGATTTATTAATATCAATTTTCAATTTAACCGAAGGGTGATAAATCGAATCTTTCCCAAAATAAACCGCCGTTTCCACCCGTTCACCAATGATATTCTCGCCTTTGCGAATCACAAACGTCTCCGCACCCGCCCGAAACGACCGTTTACTTTTTCGGTCAATCATATTCAAATGCGCTTTCATATCCTTCGTTCCAAACCCAAAAACAGTCGTACCATTCAATCTAAAACCACCCTCATATTGGATTCCGCCTCCGATATTATTGATTTTCAAAACCCTTTCGTAGGATTCAAAACGCGGATACGATAATTCAATTTTTTCATTCGCATACGTCAACTTATCCTCAAAATTGCCATCAATATCCCGGTCGGGGAAATAAGAGGGATAATGAATTTTCACCTTTTCAGCCTTGTAAAAACCTTTGGTCACATCAATCGAATAATCACTTAACAAACAATACACGTCAGGTAAATTGTTGCGCGCCCAAGCGACTTTGCCCGCCGAACCTTTCCAAAGGTTCTTCATCGGATAAAAAATACCCGAAGTTTCCCAAAGTACAATCGAATCTTTTTTCAAACGCGCCGTCAAATTCAACTTTTTCCACTCTAAGGAAGGCACCCCTTTCTCATATTTCAACGTGTAATCTGGAGAAGTCGCGTACCAATTCGTAATCGATTCCGCAAAACGCAACACGCCTTTCTCATAAAACTGCTCCGAAAAAACTAAAAACTGGCGTACCGCCTCAAAACGACGGTTTTGCGCCCCCGCATCATCCAACATCGCATCCACCACATTCTGCCAAGCATCCATCCGCGACGTTTGCGCATCCTTGTTGCTTTCGATAAAAGTCAACGTATGCAAATAATCCGTAAAATACGGAATCGCATTCAACTTATAAGACAACATTTTGTTGCAAGTGGCATGAATCCGCTTCGACTCCGTCGGATTAAAACCACCGCTTTTCATTTTCATTTCAAAACTCGTAAAGATTTTTTTAACTTCTTCCTGCTTGCTCAACATCACAAAATCCCCTAATTTCTTCAGAAATTCGGTCTCTTCATCAGGAAAAGTATTCAAGGCTTGAGCCAATAACACAGATGCGTTCATCCCTGACAAGAGCAGTGAGAACAGGCATAAGACGGCTCGTTTTCGGAACAAAGGTCTCATTGGGCTTAATAATTTTAAGTTTCGGCTATCGGATTCGCTTAGGAGACAATTACATAGGTATTATGGTGTAATGTAATATGATTTTGTTTGTAAGAAAAGTTTATTCCCAAAAAACCTATATCAATTATCTCGTTTTTCTAAAACCATACAGAGCCAATAGCCGCGACGTAGTATTTGTAGGATAGACAAGTCGAAAGGCGCAAGGCATTGGCGCATCATCGATTCGTCTTGAGTCATAAAACCAGAAATGAGTAATTGCCCACTCGGTTTCAACTTTTTGTACAACGTTGAAAGCGAGTCTGAAATTACATTGCGATTGATATTTGCCAGTATCACGTCGAAATCGGTTTCGTGGACCGCCTCCAAAGTCCCCTGAACAGCGCGTATATTGTTCATATGGTTCGTTTCACTATTTTGAATGGTTGCTTCGTAAGATTCCTTTTGAATATCCACCGCTTCCACTTGCGACGCGCGCAATTTTGAAGCCAGAATCGCTAAAATCCCCGTACCACAACCGTAGTCAAAAACATATTTATTTTTAAAATCCAATCTTTGCATGGCATCCATCATCATATAGGTGGTTTCGTGGTGTCCTGTACCAAATGCCATATTCGGATGAATCACGATATCATGCGTCACGCCAGCTATCGGCGGATGAAAATCGGCGCGAACCGCAGCAAAATTGCCGACTTGAATTGGTTGAAAATTGGCTTCCCAAACGGCATTCCAATTTTCGCTCGGAATATGTCTCCTAACATATTGAAATTCAAACTGTTCGGCATAATCTGCTATCGTTTCTGCTATGGATTCAGAATAGTCCGGTTCAGGAATATATGCCTTCAAACCTGCATCCGTTTCTTCAAAACAATCGAAAGGCAATTCGCCGAGTAACGCCGTCAAAATATCGACTTGATACGACTCCGTTTCAATTTCATAACAATAATAGTTCATTTTCAGGAAATGGGGCTTTTTTATTTAAATTTTAACAAAAATATAACAATTCTACATACATTGTTAAACCAAAGCGACTTGTTTCGAGGCTTGTAAAGTGTTGGTTAACAGCGAAACAACGGTCATTAATCCAACACCACCCGGTACAGGCGTGATAAAACTCGTTTTGGGTGCAACATTTTCAAAATCAACGTCGCCCACTAACCGAGAACCTTTGGGAGCAGTCGAATCTTGGATTCGATTGATGCCAACATCCATGACCACCGCGCCCGTTTTGACCATTTCAGCCTTGATAAATTGAGGAATACCGATTGCCGCAACCAAAATATCAGCCGTTTGGCAAACCTCCATCAAATTTTTAGTGCGGCTATGCGCCAAAGTCACCGTACAATCCCAACCTTTGCGCGAAAGCAATATACTTAATGGTGTACCCACGATATTGCTCCTGCCCACAACGACCGCTTGTTTGCCCGCCGTCGGAATCTTATATCGTTTCAACATTTCCAAAACGCCAAAGGGAGTCGCGGGCAAAAACGCAGGCATGCCTTGCGCCATCCGTCCGACGTTCATCGGGTGAAAGCCGTCCACATCTTTGCGCGGGTCGATTGCCATGATAACTGCCTGTTCATCAATCTGTTTTGGC
>JBDKKX010000357.1:0-6167 GCA_039795795.1 Bacteroidota bacterium
GTAGCATTAAAATCCTACAACTCAAAAAAAATCAATCCCATTTAATCCAAAAAAAATCCCATTTAATCCTAATTCTAATGCTTCGCATTCGGCAACCGATGCCGCGTTCCCGCCTTATAAATCCGACACTCTCCCGCTTTCAATTGCGCAATTGGATATTGCATTCCATTGAAAATCAAGGACTTATCCGCATTTAAAACCTCTTTTTCCGTTGAATACTCAATATTAAAATGCAAAGTTGATTGATTCAATGCAGGAATTTTAATCGCATTGACCTCCTTATCCATATCCAAATTGGCAACAAATAAAAACTGCGCAGTGGTATCATCTACATGCGTCCAAGCAATCACTTTTTTATAACCAGTTGGGTCAGGCAGTAACAACCAGCGTACTTTTTTCTCATTAATATATCTAAAAATAACATCCGAGTATTTTTTCATTTCATTTAAAGCATGGAAAAGTTCAATATTATTGCCCCAAACATACTTATCATGCGTCGCTTTCGCCCCTCTGTCCTCCTTGAAAACATACAATTTAGTATAATGTTCATTCGGCGCGGGTTCTAAATGCACATCCCGTTGTTCAAAACCCAAAGACATATAACTCGGCATGTCCGTCAAAAACAAACTAATGAAAAAACGCGTTTCATTCCCTTTCACATAAAAAGTATCAAAACGCGGGTCATCTTTATCCCCCGTCATCACTGTAAAATTAGGTGCAAAGCGTCTCGTATGCAGCAAATCCAAATATCTACGGAATTCTGCTAAAAATTCAGGCGTTCCAACCGCAATCGATTGCAAATTGCCCAACGTCGAATCGGCATCAGACATCTCCAAATGATCTTCTTCGTCCCCATAACTCATCTCTCCTGCGGGCGCGAGAAATGTTTCTGCAAAAGAACCAAAATTAGGATTACGCTTTTGAATAGAGGCTTTTATAAATTGCATTAAATCATAATATTCATTGGATTTCGCAGGCACGCCCTCAGGACGCATCTGAACGTGCGCCATATCTCCGCGCATAAAATCGAAATTATATTTTTGCTGCACCTCTAAATAATGCCGCGACACGTATTCCCAAACGGGACGCATCGGTTTTTCAAAATCAATTTCCCAATTATAATTATCATCTTTGGCTTCATACAATTTGTATCGAGTCAACGGTCCAAAAGCACGACTAAACGCCTGTGGTTTGGTGATTTCGTAATCGCGCCAAATCCGCCCTTTGTCATCCACCGTCAACGCCATGGCATCCGTATTCACGCGCAAACCCCGATACGGCGGTCCCATCGTCGCAGGTGCAGTTTCTAAATTAGACTCATATAACATTTGAATCAATTCTTCCCGCCGTTGCAATCTTGCGCCATATTCATTCGGTTTTCCAAATAAAATTTCTAAACGTGTCTCTTCTGAAAAATTTTTAGAAAAAAATAAGTCTTTACTACTCGGTAAATTTTGTGGATAATTCGCTTTCAAAAAACGATAAATTTTATCCTGCACCTTTAAATACAATTTATCCGACTGATTGATAATTTTATCATCCACCCGTTCAATCCATTCAAAAAACTGTGGATTTGCTAAAACAGGTTCTGAAAAACGGTCTGTATGCGGAATAACGTCCATACCCACCGTTTTGCCCAACGCGTGCAACAAATTAATGACCACTTTCAATTGTTTTTCAACGGTATCCAAAATCGGGGATTCGCGGTACAACTCTTCGCTAAAAAATTCTGGATTGATGTTCCAAGAAGCGATGCCATACAAACTCGCCACCACACCTGGCTCCCAAATCGGCAATAAATGAATCGAATTTTGGGCTTTCGGCAAAGTCAAAGCATATTTGACAACATTCCAAAAATTCCCCACCGTTCGGACATTAATGCCGACCATATTTGCCATTTTAATCCAAGTCGTGCCGTCCGCGTTTTTGACAGGGCTTTCAATCGTATTTTCGGGGCGCATCGCCGAAAAAAAAGTAACGCCTAATTTCTTTTCCAAGAGATACAAAATCTGCGGCGCAGGGGTTTCGACAATGTGTGCGGGCAACGTATCCGATATAAACGATTGTTTTCCAGCAATATACGCACTCAGCATATTGGCAGGAATATAACGAGGTTGCGTTAAAATAGGATTTCCGAGCATCGTGTAAGATGTTAATTGGTTTAAAAAAAAATTAATATTTTGATTACTTTTGTGGCAAATTTTTTTTACAAAACGATAAAATAAAAAAAATGTTTAAAAAAGGTAGCAAACTCTATAGTGTGTTATGGTTCAAATGTCCGCGTTGTAATCAAGGCGATTTGTACCACACCCCAACGTTTTCTTTTAAACAACCTTTCCAGATGAAAGAAAAATGCGAACATTGCGAGCAAAAATATACATTGGAACCTGGTTTTTACTATGGTGCGATGTTTTTATCGTATATTTTAACCGCTTTTATGTTGTTCAGCATCTTTGCTTTTTTCAAATTTGGCTTAGGCAGGCGCGTTATTCACTCTGCTGCTCTGGCAACAACGATTATAGCCATTTTGTTCATTTGGATTTTTCGCGTTTCGCGGTCTTTGTGGCTGAGTTTTTTCGTGAAATATGAAACGAAGTGATGCGAATTGGAACGCGGAGGACGCAGATTGGAGCAGATTTTTTATTAACCGAATTGGAATCCAAAGCAACAGAATTCGTTTTGACAAATCTCTGGTCGGATGTGAGCATTACAGCACGACCATTTTTCCAAAAACGAGGTTTTAAGATTACAGAAATTTATACAAAATGGATTCAAGAAGTAGGATTTGAAAATACAATCATGGAAAAAAAGTTGAAATGTTAAAAAAAGTTTAAACTGACTCTAATCTTAATAAAGGATTCCTTTGTTTTCGTCTTAATCTTATTAATTTCACGCCAAAATCAGATTATTATGAAAAATATTTGGAAAATAAGTCTATTTTCAGTACTCATCAGCCAAAGTTTCCTTGTTAACGCGCAAAATGAGGAATCATTACAATTGCTTCGCGCGAAATGGGGGCAAGAATACAAAGAACCCGCGAACAGCAATCTTTCTAAAATTATTGCAACGGATGGCGAAGGTTTTTACACGTTGCACATGCACAGAGGCGGATTGCTTGGCGGCGGCGATGTGAAACCCATTGTTGAATATTATGACAAAAGTATGCGGCTTATCCGTGCAAAAGAATTGGATTTAAGTTACAAAGGCAAAGACCGCGATTTCAAAGATGTCATCATGTTTGGGCGACAATTGTATCTTTTGAGCTACTTTTACAACGAAAAACATGAAAAAACGTATCTTTTTGCACAAAAAATACGCCATTCCAGCCTACAATTAGAATCCGAAGTCACTAAAATCGAAGAATGGGATGCTTCCAACAAAGAACATGCAGATGCATTTGGCTTCCATTTATCACGGGATAGTTCTAAACTTTTAGTTTATACGCATTCTCCTTTTGTCGAAAAGGGTGATAAAGAAAAATTCACCTTCCATGTTTTCACGCCGAATTTGGAAGAAAGTTGGTCTAAATCAGTCCATTTACCTTACAAAGATGAAACTTATGGCGTGGAAGAATACCAAGTAGATAATGTTGGAAATGTTTATTTATTGGGCATCGCGTATATGGCGGGCGAGTCGAAACTAAAACGCGATGGAAAACCCACCTATTATTACTCCATTTTGTCCTATCAAAAAGACGAGGAGTCGCACCATGAGTTCAAACTCGAAAATAAAGAAGTGTTTATCACCGATTTGACTTTTCGGATAGCGGATAATAATCATTTGATTTGCACAGGATTTTATTCTGAAAAAGGCACGTTTAGCATGAAAGGCATTTATTATTTAAACATTGACCCCAAATCCAGGGAAGTATTGACGCAAAATCTGCAACCTTTAGATTTTAGTTTTCTCACTGCAAATTTATCCGACCGCAACAAACGGCTTGCGAAAGAAGCGACTGATAAAAATAATAAATCAAAAGCCCCTGAATTACCCAATTTTTCTTTGGATAAACTCATTTTGCGTTCCGATGGCGGGGCAATTTTAGTGGCAGAACAATATTTTGTACAAGCGGTGATGCCTAATAATGCCTATTCGATGTCTCCGTACGGATATGGTTATAGTAATATGTATTACAATCGGTATTATTATACTTCACCTTTTGGTAATGCCTATAACAATCGCCGCCCCGATTATTATTACAATTATAATGATATTATCGTGGTCAATATCCGTCCGACGGGCGAAATTGAGTGGTCTGCGCGGATTCCAAAATTGCAAGAATCCAGAAATGATCAAGGACTTTTTTCTTCCTATTCGATGGCAGTCGCGCAAGACAAATTTTATTTTGTGTATAACGAGAATCCAAAGAATTTAAATCCGAAATCAGACCGTAGATATACCACAACGACCGATAGAGGCTCCTCCGTCGTCGTCGTTTCGACCGTGAATAAAGATGGACAGGTGAAAACAGCACCTTTGCGCACCGTCAGCATGGACAAAGGACATGAAGTGATGACGCGCCCAAAAGTTTGTCGGCAAATTGGGCGTTCTGAAATGATGATTTATGGCGAAGATGGTAGAACATATCGGTTTGCTTCGTTGTTGTTAGAGTAATCTTTGCAAACACATAGGGGCATAGGAAATATAGCATATTGATATTCAATTTTTTATATATTAAAAGCACCCCTATCATAAAGGTTAGTGTGGCATTTGCTGCACTAACCTTTATTCTTATGTCGTTTTCAAGGTTTTGCGTATCTTTGTATTTCATATTTATTTTTCAAACAAATTCAAAATTATTTCAATGGCGAATCGCCTGATTCCGTTTATTTTATTCCTCATCACGTTGGCGGTCAATATTTCGATGCCCCTTTTTCGCGTCTATGCGCAAAACGCAGGATTCGGAAATGGCATGACAGCACTCGTTTTCGCCACTTATGTAACAGGCATGTTGCCTTGTTTTGTCTTTTTAGGCGGGCTTTCGGATGTACTTGGGCGAAAACCAGTATTAATTTTAAGCCTAATATCATCCATTTTATCCATTGTTATTATTAGCATTTTCCCAAATGTATATGCCCTATTTTTTGCAAGATTTTTTCAAGGCATCGCATTAGGATTAAGCATGGGCACTGGCACAGCCTACTTAACAGAAGTCTTACAACTACAAAACGTCCCCGACGCGCCCACAAAAGCAGCAAACGCTACTTCATTATCCACTTCCTTGGGATTCGGCGGCGGCGCACTCATTACGACCATTGCATTACTCATTCATTTTACCGAAAAGCCTGTTACTTATCATATTGCATTGATAATCACTATAATAGGCTTAATACTTAGTTTTAATTTGCCGAAATTAGCACCCATTGGGGGTTCCTACTTGCGGCTACCCTATTATCCAAAAGGTTCCTTTGAAATCAATTTAGCGATTGGCATTTGTTGGGCAGTTTGCGGCACAACGATTGCGATAGTGCCGACGCAATTAGCAAAATTTCATTTAACCGCCTACGCAGGTTTTTGTTTGGTTTTAATCAATTACACAGGCGCGTTTTTGCAACCGTTCATTAAAAACCGAGTAGAGCCGATGAATTGCTTAAAAATAGGATTTTTTTTAATACCGATTGGGTTTGGAATCATGTATTTAGGTTGTATTCAAGGCATTTTAGGCTTAGTGCTTTTGGGAACCGCCTGCATCGGTGCGGCGGCGTATGGCTTCACCTATTTGGGCGGATTGGCGTTGATAGCCAATTTAAGCGGCGCGCAACGCGCACGCGGCGTAGCAGGATTTATGTTTATTGGCTACATTGGCTTCGGCGTTCCGAGCGTTTTTTTAGGCTTTTTGGCAGATGCTTTTGGGATTTTAACCGCATTAGGTATCTTTGGCGCAATCGTTACGTTACTAAGCGCATGGCTGTTTTGGAAACTCAAATTTTAACACAAATCGTTAATAATCAATTTTTTAGAAATGAATGAAAAATTTAGACCTTGGTTAAAACGCGTCGGAATAGGCGGATTTTTATTTTTTTTAGTGAAAGGATTAGTATGGTGCTACGTGCTTTACGCGGCGGGCAAATGTGCATCTTAATGAATGAAGAATGATAAATGATGAATGATGAATAATGAATTTTTAAAATTCATCATTCATCATTTATCATTCTTCATTCACAAGC
>JBDKKX010000358.1:0-6162 GCA_039795795.1 Bacteroidota bacterium
ATATTGAACTTTTTTCCAATCTCAAACTTCCTTGTAAATCAGTAATTCAGAAAACGAACGCTCCCAAAATCTCGGCAGAACAGATTTTCGATTCGTATGATTGCATTTTTGATTTTTCTTGCCCCAATTCCATTCCTACAAACTTAACTTTTTTACTAAAAAAATCTCCAGTTTTACCACAAACTATTAATTGAAAGCGAGTTCAATATTATTTATATGTAAAATATGGTTGACAACGATGGCACTGACGCAGCTCCCCGCAGTCGAGCCTTCGTGCGGTGGGGAGCTGCGGGGAGTTGCCGCACAGTGCTTTGTTGTCCACAGCATTTTCACTTATTTATTATGGACACTCTTTTGGAGTTCTCGCTTTTCTTAGGGCTTATCCAATTCTTTAGAATGATCCAGTCGCTCTTTTGCTTTGGCAACCGCTTGATGTAATTGAGATTGCAAGGTTTCTCGCGGAGGCAAAATCGTTAAAAATTGAGCCACTCGAATATTATCTTCGTCCAATAATAGCAATTCAACGTGTTCTCCCGTGGCATCCGCGCAAAGAATTAATCCAATGGGCTGCAATTCGCCTTCTAACTGTTCATATTTCTGATACCACCGCAGGTATAATTCCATTTGTCCTTTATCGGCAGGGCGGAATTTACCCAGTTTTAAATCAATAATAACCAACCGCTTCATCCGCCGATGATAAAACAGCAAATCCACCACATAATCGGTATCCCCAATCGTAAGCCGTTTTTGTCGCCCCATAAAGGCAAAATCAGAGCCTAATTCGACTAAAAATGCCTGAATATGATGCAAAATCGCGGATTCAAGGTCTTTTTCAGAATACGTATCTTTCAACCCTAAAAAATCCAAAACATAGGTATTCCGAAACACTAAATCGGGATTCATTGGAAACGCCTCTTGGGGCAATTTTGCTAGTTCTTGCTCAATCAGGACATCGGGCTTTCGGGAAATCGCCGTTCGCTCGTAGAGCATCGAATCCACCCGTTCGCGCAACCGACGCACCGACCATCGCTCTAATTCCGCCATTTTTAAATAAAACTGCTGTTGTAAGGCATCTGAAAAGTAGATGACTTCCAAAAAATGGGACCAACTCAATTGTCTCGACAGTGTTGAGACAATTTGAAAGTCATTCAACGCTGTTGCAAATTGAATGCAATGGCGTAACGTTTTTTCATTAAATCCAGCCCCAAACTCTTGCGTGAGACGACTGGCAATGTTTTTAACCACTTTTTTACCATATTCGGCACGATCGTTTGCCAAAATCGCTTGATTCAAGTGATTTCCGATTTGCCAATACAGTACCGTTAATTCTGCATTAACGGATTGAGCAACTTTTTGTCGAGTCGTCACAATTAAACCACGAATGCGGTCAAACAGAGCCGCATTTTCCTCGGACGGAGTTAAATCCATAATTAGATGAGTTGGGTGAAGGAATTTTTTGAGCTACGCCCATTCGAATGGAGGCGCAAAGTGCCACAAATCTATTCTTCTGCTCGCAAACCACCAACTTTTGTTTTAAACATTAACAAAAACAGCGTACGAATCTTGAATTTTTGTAGGACATACTTGCTTTCAAAGCCCTTTCACAGGAGCTCCTTTTGGAATGCTCCTTGTCTCTAAATCCATTCGTACCAATCCAACTTTTCTACTAAGAAAACCCACAATTCAACCACAAAGAATTAGCAATGAGCCCGTTCAATATTATATATATGTAAAATGTTGTGGACGATGGCACTGACGCAGCTCCCCGCAGTCGAGCCTTTGCGTTGGGGTTTGCGGGGAGTTGCCGCGCAGTGCTTTGTTCGCAACAGTATTTTTAAATATTTATTATTTATCGAATTAAAAACGACTATTTTTCAATACTTCTGCATAGACGATAAATTTACATACTGGCTAATTACTGACAAAGGAAATTCTCGCACTAAATCATGCAAACTCATTTTTGATAAAGTTTTCTGTGCTAAGGTATCACCCTTCGAGGCAGCCCATCTACTTAAAGAGGCTCCTATATGAATACCATATTTTGCAGAATTTAACTTTATAGTGCCATCCCAAAAAGGTTTGTAATCTGCATTGACATTGATTATTGAATTAAAATCGTGTTCATGACCGATTAAAGCTAAAGCTGTTCCTACTGAATGTTTTTCATAAATATTTTGACCAACATCTTCATTTTCATAAGTGAGTACCCTCATGTCATTGAGATTGACTTTTTGAAAGTCTGTAACAATATTATTTATCCATTCAGAATTAGGTGGCGTAAATAATATCCCATTATTTACTAATGGAAGCCAAGCACTATTAAACCAATAAATCAAATTCCATATTTTGGCTTTGTTTTCTTGAATAGACTCATCAGGGTTCCTAACTAAAATTATATCTGAATCAAACCACCAACCACCATATTTTTGTAATAACATGCTACGAATGTAATCCGATTTAAATGAAATATGATTCAAATTCATCACAGATTCATCAATCACTATCCAATCCGCTATGCTTTGAGGTGTGATATGGATATGCCTATCCCCAAAAATATTGCGGATGGATTTCAAACATAATTCTGTGAAAGGGTATAATTCCCCTTCCCAATAAGTAAATACATAATTCATCGACTATAGATTTAAGTGGTACCAATACACGTAAAGCCCGTTTACGTTTTAATAAATGTAGGTGCTAAAATTTTATGTTCGTCCCAATACTGACAATTATCAGGTGGTCGTATTTCAATTAATTCACCACTAAAAGTGGTAAAACCTGCATCATAGATATATGTTTTATATTCATTTGTAAATTCAACTTCTCCAGAATAATGCGTAAATATTCCTCCTTTTTTTAAAAGCCGATAAGCTTCTTTGAAAAAAGTAAACCTTGCATTATGTAATTCTTCTTTCACAATTGGGTAGGTATCGAACAATATCCCATCAAAACTTTCATCTGAAAATTTTTGCGTAATATCTTCCCAAAAACCGAAATAGGTATAAGTTTTTTTAGTAGAACGGAGCGCAAATTTACATAATTCATCATACACATATTTGTTTGCCTCTATAATGTGATGTTCGCCAATATTCGACTCTTGGATAAAATTGGCAGAAATACCTAACCCATAGCCAATTTCAAGCACTTTACCATGCTTTTGAGTCACAATTTTTGCTAATTTTTTCATGTATGGCGTTTCCCAACGCTGCATAACAGGATGTCCCGCAATCACCAATTCTGTATCCGTTAGGACAATTTGTTGTTCAATCCATTGACTTTTTTTGTCAAAGAATTGCATTTTATTAAGTGGATGAGTTTCTTCATTAAACATAATAGATTTATTTGAATGATTATGAATATATAATTTCGTATAATTCAAGGCTAAAATCATCTATTAAACATTCCGCATGTAATTTCAATTGCGCATTATTTCTAATACAAATATCGTTGAGGAAATTTTTATTTCCACTACTTGATGAAAAACCCATAAAAATTCTACCAGAATGCTCAATGTAATACTTAGCCCTTTCAATGTATTGTTGAATCCCCTTGTAATCCGTATCAAAAACGCTTTTTTCTAAAAAATTTAAATGCTCCGAAGCAGAATAAATAAAGGGTACATTCCAAAATATAAGCGAAAATTTGTTTGCTGAATGAATTGCAATTTCGTCAAATACATTTGATGACAAAATATCAATTTTATGGTCAACTTTATGCAAAACAGTATTTAATTTTGTATTAATCAAGGCATTCGGATTTATATCGGATGCAAGTGCTTTTCTACAGCCTTTAAGGATTGAAAGGACGGATAGTAACCCTGTTCCACAACCAATTTCCAAAAAGGAACTATCTTGGAGAAATGGAATATTTTCAGCAAACCAAAAAGTATCTTCAAACACAACTGGCGAAAAGACTGTATTCATTCCTATGAAAGTCAAATCTTTATAATTAAAAGTATATACTTTTGGTAATTGCATATTTCTATGCAAATAATCATAAACGATACTTGTATATTCAGTCATAATTATTTTGATTTTGATTTAAGGTTACATTTACGTCTAAGATCCAAAGTTGCACAGTGAAAAGAACCACCAAACAAGTAATAATTTTCAAAAGGGCAAGGTATTACACTAAACCCTGCTTTTTTGAGTGTTTGTATCATTGCCTTTTGTTTTTCTTCAACAATCACTGTTTTTGAATCAAGACTAAGCATATTCATACTCATCCAATCGCTAACAATTTTATAATTCCCAACAGTTGTTGTAAAGGAATGAGGTTTTGGCGCAATTATAATATTCCAATCTTTAAAAAATGTTGGAATTTTTTGAGGATTTAGAAATGCTGCATTCACTAATAACGTATTTTCATTTAAGGGCATTATGGTTGTATCTATATGGAGTGCTTCGGGACATGCTGTGTCAATAAGATGTATTTTATATTCCTCTCCTAAAACGCTTTCAAGCCATTTTACCCCCTTGCTATTGGTGACATGGCTAAGTTGCCCAATAATATGGTTGTCGCACCTTACAAAGTCGGCAGCATCAAACGTTATTTCTTCTTCGTTTATAGAGAAACCATTCGCCAGCCTTGAATAGTTATTGTACAAACTATCTTTTAACATAGGTTTAGGGGCAGAAATCCATTTAGCACCTCTCAAAAATAAACTATTGAGAATATTTCTATATGGGAACATTTCAAAATATCTACCTCTATCTGCCATCGGACATTCTATAATTAAATTTCCTACGACAAAAAAAACGTCTCTTGGGTTAGCAGTGGAGACACCGCTTTCAACATTCCAAAAGGGAGATGAAAATTTTTTCGAAAATTCAAAAACATCGGGTTGATGAACAGTAACACCTTCCCTTTTCAAGATAGCAATAAATTGCTCTAAATCTTCATTTGCTTTATCTATAATGGCATCAGGCACGGGTTTTCCTTTCATTGAAAATAAATCTTCATAAAAAGGCAATGCTTCCGTAGGAATAGTATTCTTTAAAATATAATCCCAACTTGGAAACATAGCATTTTCGAGCCTGCCAACTATAGTTTCTTCTAATCTGTCCCATTCATTGAAGGAACAAACTGGATTATTTATTTTTGTAACCATCACTTTCTCCGAGTAAATCGTTTTTGAGCAGATGACATAATAAGGTTCAATAAACTTTCATAAGAATAATCAGCCATTGACGCGGATCTACAAAAGTCTCCTATTTCTGGATGTAAATGGGGTAAAGGATTAATTTCTATAAAATAAGGTATCATTGTATCTTTTTCAATCCTAAAATCAATTCTGGCTCCATCTCTGCAATTCAAGCTTTTATATATCAATTTAGTTACATTATTGACTTCGGCTTCAATTTTTGCGTTTTGAAAAGGGAGATACTTTGCACGATGATGAGCATTTTCCTTTTCTGAAATCCCATAAACAAGGCTATCTAACAATTCAATTTCGACTAATTTAAACACCGTAGGATGCTCAATAGTTCCAGCAATACCGATAGTGACTTCTGTACCGAAAATATACCTTTGAACAATGATGGGTCTTTGATAACTTTCAATAACATATTTTGCCCTATCCAGCAATTCTTGATAATTGTAAACGATTGCTTTATTTGAGATACCTATTCCACTGCCTTCGTGTGAAGGCTTAACTATATACGGGTATTTAACAAGGCTTTTTAATTTTATCAAATCTTCTATATGAGATACATAGCACCATTCAGGCACATGAATACCCATTTTTTTCACTATAAAATTACAAATATTTTTATCTAATGTTTTTAACATAACATCTGGTTGCGAAAAAACGTAGTTCACATCCAATAATTCGCACAAAGAAGGAATTAGTGCTTCTCTGTAGGCACCACCATACATCTCACAAATATTAAAGACTATTCCATTGAAATGGTACAACTCTTTAATAATAGTTGGCGTGTAGGGTACTTTAGATACTGTGTAGCCTATACTTTCCAAACCACTTGATAAAAAATGGATGGTTTCTGGAATATCCCAATCTGCGGATATATCAGGATGCACCATTTCTGATTGTGGAAAATCTTTTCTTAAATTGGTATCAGTAACATTCCTCTAATTATTTGATTATCAAATAATTAGAGGAATGTTTTGGGGAAAAAGCTATTTAATTAAGGTTAACTTAGTTAA
>JBDKKX010000359.1:0-6160 GCA_039795795.1 Bacteroidota bacterium
ATCCTTTCCCAGAATTCGCTCTGGGAAAGGATTTAAAAAAATATTATTTATTACACCTTCTTTTTCAACTATTTATTTATTACAATAGTTAAGCCTTACGCATATTTATGTTCCTATGTGTTTCCAAAATCTATGTGTTTCCACCAAAATCGCGGATGAGCCAAATCTATTTTTGTTAAAAAATAAATATATTAAAAAAAAATGTAATTTTTTTTGCTTTACCTATTGCGTTGTTAAAAATTGTCATATACATTTGCACCATGAAATCGTTGAAAACAAATAAGTGATAAGCCGAATCCATTGCTTGACGTGATTTAATTCGTGACCGATTTGAAAAATATGCTGAAAACAAATATTTGAACGAATTGCACTTTTGAATACTCTTTTTCTGAATCTATGGAACTGCGGGATGTTCTAAAAATAGATGTCTTCACACAACTTTATTTTTAAACGTACCAGCTTCCTAAAAAATTGATTATCAGTCGATTGAAATACTCGTAATCCGTATTTCAAAAGTTTCACATTTTAATTTTTTCATCTTTTAAAACCATTTGAAGTATGCCTATCAACATTCCGTCTGCGGAAGGACCAGTGAACATTGGTGCTACGCTGGTCGTATTGGTGCCGAAAGCGGATGGCAACCAGCTTTCGCTCACGTTCTATCCCGATAAGAATAATGACGAATTACGAGACGCGAATTTGCCGATGCGTTTCTATTACATCCCCAAAGAATTGGGTTTAGCGAGCAAGATAGTCGATGGACAAAAGCAATATGCTTTCCATTTGCAAAAATTTGCAGGGATTTTAACGCCCGATGGCAATGTCGGTATCCCCGAAGACATTGAATTGGCGGGTGGATACCTTGTTTTTTCCACCTCGATGGAGATTGATCCCGCGCTGACCGAGCAAATTAAAGCAAAACTCCAAACCGAATTGGAGGCTAATTATAGTTCCTATCGGTTGATGCGTTGGAATCATTCGTTGCCCAAAGTGATGATTGCGCCTGTGAAAATTACCAAAGCAATGACGACGATTCATAAAATCGACATGGGCAATTTGCCAGCAACGGCTTTTGGACCGCCTTTGGGTGCGTATGTCGTGCAAGGCGAAGGTCCCGCCAATGATGAATCGACTGGAACGGATGCTTATTCCGTGATGTTGGGGCAATTCCCTGTGCAAATGGTGGAGGCGGCAGCTAAAAAGGGTACATCGAATATCACGGTGGTCAAGACGATTCAATATAAAATGTGGGCTCCTGTCTTCAAATTGGTGATTACTGCCAATTGGTCGGCTATTTTTGAACATTTGTCTTTCGCGTTTAAGGCGCGGGTTTGGTTTGCGTCTGCGGATGTGGCGGCGGAGTTTAATAATATGGAGCGCGGTGGGGCGATTAAAGTTTCCCTGAGCATCGACCCTGAATATGTCAATTTGGATCAGGAGAAATTATTGGATGCTCAGAAGTCGGCGATTGTCGATAAATTTATGGAACACGCTCAAAAATATATCATCGAACCCGCAGACCCGAAAGTAGAAGCGGCGAAAGCAGAAGAAAAAGGTTTTTGGTTTTGGAATGTGGGGGCAGCGTTTAAATTCCGCAAAGATAGAAAAACATTGACGGAATCTTATACCGAAGAAAAATATTATTACGCTACGAATAATAGCAATATTTCTTCCACTTTGATAGGTTTGGCACAGGAAATCAAGGCGGATCCTGCAAGAGAACCATTGTATTTTTCGGAAGTGTTTTTGGATGAAGGGTTTAAAAAAATACACGTTATCGCTTCTGCGAATGTGAATTGGGGGGTTACCGAGAAAGATGGCGACCCAATTGACCGAATTGATGTGCAAATTGGTTATCCAGATAGCAAAGGCAGTATTGTTTGGAAACCGACGGGTAAGTTCAAAGATGGGATTGCGGGAGCGATGTCTAAAACGGCTTCCCCTGCGTTTTGGGACAGAACTTGTCAAAATAGGCTTTATATTTTTGACTTTTTGCGCCAAAATAATTTGTCTGCGGACAAGCAAAATACGATTTTTATTAAAAAGAACGTGCGTTACAAAGCTCGACCGAATGTTTTGGTTAAAACGATTAGTTCCGATGAGATGAGTAATGAGCGTGTTGTGGAAGTGCGCGGCGAACCCGCAGGTTTGTTTAACGTGAAAATCACGCCGAATATTCCTGCATTGCCGAATCGAGTGCGCTTGACTTTGACTTGTCGGGCGGCGGGCGTGCCCGATACGTTGTTTGAATTCAATCATAAAAACGCGGGCGATGAGGCGAATATGCCTGAATTTGAATGGAGTATCTATTACGCGACGCTTGCTGACATCAAACCTTGGCAATATAGGATTGATGCGGTCGTTGTGGGACCTTCGATTCTTTCCAAACCGTTGAAATGGACGACGGGTTTTGTGGATGGAGTGGGTAAGGAAATTTCAGTGGATTTCCCAAATGCGACTCCTGAAGTCACTGCCAAATTGGAAGAGTATTGGAATGCCGCTATACTGGTTTAATTTTATGTAGTGCGTTGGAATTCGGATTAAATGGGATTTTTTTAGGATTAAATAAGATTGATTGGGCTGGATTTATCGGATTGAAATGCTGAAAATCCTACCATCCCTACCAATCCTACCAAATCAATCCTATTTAATCCTAAAAAAATCTCATTTAATCCGAATTCCAACGTTCCACACTCTAAAACAATTGAACAATGGACGAAGTTTCTGCGATAACCTTATTGCCTCAATTATCCGTAGATGCCGAAATCACTGATTTATACCATTTTACGCCTACAACGAATGATATTTTGCCGATGTCCAATGCTTTTTTGAAAGTAACCGTTCAATTACGGTTATTCGTCGCATGGGAATTGGACATAGAATGGTATCGAATTGGCGTTGTCGTTGGCTATAAAGATTCCAAAGGCGTGTTGATATTGCGCAGCACTGCCCCTTACGAATCGAATGGCATTTGGTACAAAACAGCACAACCGATTTTGTGGGCAGCGGAAGTGGCAGACAGAGCTTATAAAACCGCGTTTACCTTTCACGAACAGGTACAAACAGTGTTTTTATATGCAACATTGTATGCCAAAAACCCTGCATCGCCTCCTTTAAAAATGGAATATATCATTTCATTGGATCAAAGCGCGCCGACGCATCAACTGATTATCTTACAACCATAACGGATACCTAACCCATTTTAAAAACCTGTTAGGATTTGTCAACCCACACTTAACCTGTTTTTAAAATGGGTTAAGTGTATATTCATCAAAAAATCATTATGGAAAAAGCGACAATCCCACCACTTGCAACAGGGGTGGTCTCAAAACCGTTTTCTAATATCGTCTTATCGGAACTTACTTTATCCGAGGTGAAGCCAACGCCCATCCTCGCAACGGCGAGCGTCTTATCTGCTAATGTATTGTCTTCCAATATTTTAGCTTCCAAAGTGGAAGTCGCAGTAGCGACACTGCCTCCAATAACAGTCGTGCCGCCGCCCATCCTCAAACCTTTGGAGTTGCAAACCATCGTGATGGATAAATTGCGCTTGTTCGACGTAGGTAATTGGTATAGAAGGCTTGAAATCTCCATTCCAATGGTACCCGCAGACAAAGGCAACCTCTATGCAGACAATCTGGATTCCAATAAAAGATGGTACTGTCCTACTATCACGTTGAAAACCCCTGTGGAGGGTGGTTTTGAATTGACTTGTACATCCTTGGGCAAAAATCTTCAAAATAAGGAGGAATTTGGAGGACAGCTGACCTTGCGGTTCAGAAAATCGGTACCCAGCATTGTTCAACGAGCATTGACATTGACGGATATGTTGCCTAATTCGGGAGCGCGTAGCACTTTTCAAGAAATACCGTTGAACTACGCGGATGGAACGCTCACGCTGAAAACTTCGCAAGGCGATATACCCATCCAAGTTGCCGTCCAGATAGACCCCAATAAACCCGATTTTGAATTGATTTTACCGATTATGCCCAATTTTTTGCCGCGCTTATACGGCATGTTGAGCAATCCTGCCGAAGGTATCACGCTCGAATTGGCAATGCAGTTTAAAGCGCGCCGCAAATTAGCCATCAGTAGCACGATTAATTTATTGGAATTAGCCCCTGCCGCAAGGTGGGCAAGTGGGCGATTGGTCGATAGTGACAATACGACGGACAATGCTAATTTGCCTTGGCAAGGCAGTGATGGCGATAGTCGGGGTTTTGTCCGTTTGGACATGATGCCGATGGAGGATAAAATGGTTTATAATGCCCTCCGAATGCATCCGTATTGGTCGGATCAAGCCCCTGTGATGTGGTGGAATCCGACTCGATTGCAAGGAACGATTAAAGGTTGGTTGCCTTGGCGGATTTTGCCTCCGCAAGCTTTTTTTTCGGCAAAAATTGGTTTTGTCAATGGGGCAGGCGGTTCGGATGGCGCACATTTTCAAGTTTGGGTACATTATAATAATGACGCTGGGCAAGAAACTTGGAATCGCGTTGCCGCCGTTTACAAACCGTATAATAACACTTTACAAACCATTACGGCAGATTTGTCTCATTTGGAAGGCAAAAATGTGGGGATTGAATTGCGCGTAGATACGGGTAACACCTCTGCACAAGATTGGGCAGCTTGGATTCAACCCGTCATACAGGGGATAGATTACAAAACAGAAACAGTCACGGTACGCCAGTCTTTTAATGTTATGTATGATTGTAGCCAATTTTCAAGTTATTATACTGTCAAAAGGAATACACTCAATATTCCGTTTGGCTGCACTCCGCCTTGGGATGCCAATTATGAAGAAGGCATGCCTTACAAACGGTATGAACAAGTCAATTTTGATGCTTTTGATGTCCGCGCTGTGTATCGAAGCATGATACGGAATAATGAATTTTTGCTGATTCCGAATCAATACGTCATTGCTCGAAATGCAGATTACGAACCCGATATTTTCGTTTCTAAAATCGCCGTTTTAGAAAACGGGCATGAAAGCGATTCAAAAGCGGATTTAGATATGAAAATTGTACCCGATATTTCGGATTACGCCCTGTTGCAAATGCGGAAAGAATTGATACGCAGCTTATCCACTGTCAATAATACTGTATCTGAAATTAACGTTCTATTGCCGTATCAAATTGTCGAACCTGTTTTTAACAATGACCCGACAACCATTCCGTTGATTAGCTTGGCGGAAGGCAATAATTACGCCTTGGGTCAGGGGCGTACGTTGAGATTGGGTTTACACAACCTCACGTTTCCAAATGCGCAATTGATTATTTTGAATATTGAAACCGTTGTTGGACGGGTACTTCCCTTTCAATTGCGTTTAGGCGGCAAGATGCTTCCAGAAAATACGCATTGCAATTTGATTTTTGAAAAATTAGGTGGTAATTTAGTGACCATTAGGCGGAATATCAATAAATTACAAATTAGTAATAATTATAATAAATTAATTAAAATTGAAAAAATTGGCATTGAAACTCTTGGGAATACGCCCAATATTGATATTCCTTTGAACCACGAGCTTTCTCCACAAAGTATTTACGAATTTGATTTGCCAGAACAGGCGGGCGCGGGCAAAAATTTTGCTGCCGTTTACCGAGTGGCGAGTGCAGAAAATTTTGAAATTCGTGCTTTGGACATCTCGACCGATGACCAAATGATTCAGTTCGTGGTGGATTGTACGGGTGCATTTACCAATGTGGAGGTGGAAAGCATTGAACTGATTACGCAATTAAAAAATACGGCGAATAATTTGACCTTTCATTTTGACGCTGCGAATCAAACGAAAAGTAATTCATTGTCCTTGCCTTTGGGATTTTACCTTTCTAAACGAGTGATGGATTTTGCGGTTACGACTCAGCTGAAAAATGGGACGCGCACAATTAAAACGGGGAAAATTAATTTGAGAGAAGGGGCGATTTTGCGCGTTGAATAACGCTCTTTTGGAACACATAGGTACATAGGACACATAGATTTTTTTTTAAAACCTTGATAATCAAAATTTTAAAAAAAATCTATGTGTCCTATGTACCTATGAATATGCGTAAGGCTTAATTTATGTAATTTGTAAAATTTTCAAAATTGGTTCGATCCTTTCGATTTTCATAGGTCGCATGCTGATAGAAAAGCGGAATAAAATCTACCCAGTCGTCTTGTT
>JBDKKX010000360.1:0-6159 GCA_039795795.1 Bacteroidota bacterium
CGTTTGTCAAGCGTGTGACGCTTTTGAATTCGGATTAAATGGGATTTTTTTGGGATTAAATGGGATTGATTTCTTAGGATTTTGGGGATTTTTATTTTACAAATCCCCAAAATCCTAAAAAATCAATCCCATTTAATCTCAAAAAAAATCCCATTTAATCCTAATTCAAAGGACTATCTGAAAATATGTACATATACATTTATGGACAAATAGTACATTAACGGCTGTTCAGATATTTTTGCAGCATTTTTATAAAAAAATAAACGCTATTTCGGAATCATAATTCGCCATTTTGCAATAATCAGTATTTTATATCGTTGTTTGATTTGCTTAAAAATAAATTTGCGTAATATTAAAACGCAAACTAACTTTGTCAAAAGTTTTAGTCTAAAAAGCAAAAAAACAATCTCTTTTTATGATGCAACTCATTATTAACAACGTAAAATCGGCTCAGATGTCCGTCCCTCAAGTGGCTTTCCCTTTTGCTTTCGCTCCAAAAGCAAATTGCTGCTGTTGTTGTTGCTGTTGCTAATCTCCTTTTTTTCCTTGTCGTAGAAAATAACTGTCATTTATTCGTGCCTGTCTGAGACGCGGTTTGCCGTATCTTGCATGGACGCACCATCATAAACAATTCAAAAATATCGCATTATATAGTATGAAAAATAATGTTCATAATTTAACCCTTCAATTAGAAGGTAAAACGGTTGTAGAACAATTGCATCTTTTGGCTTATTTTTTTCCGAATCAAATTTCGTTTTCCACCAGTTTTGGCTTGGAAGACCAAGCCATTGCGCACCTTATTTTTGAAAATAAAATTCCAATTCGCGTTTTCACCTTAGATACAGGCAGACAGTTTCAAGAAACGTACAATACTTGGGAAGCGACTTTGCAAAAATATAATCAACTGATTATTGCGTATTATCCTGATAATCAATTGGTTGAAGCGTTGATTCAAGAACAAGGCAGTAATGGTTTTTACCATTCCGTAGTAAATAGAACGGCTTGTTGCCGCGTGCGAAAGGTGTTGCCTTTGCGCCGCGCCCTTGCGAATCAAGCGATTTGGATCACGGGCATTCGGACTGAACAATCGCCGAATCGCCAAAATATGCCGCAATTGGAATGGGATGAAGCGTTTCAAATTACGAAATTTCATCCGATTTTAAATTGGACGTGGGATACTTTAAAAACATTTATTTCAAAAAATCAAGTTCCGTACAATCCTTTGCATGACAATGGGTTTGTGTCGATTGGCTGCGCGCCGTGTACGCGAGCGATTGCGCCGAATGAAGATTTTCGGGCAGGACGCTGGTGGTGGGAATCCGAATCTAAAAAAGAGTGCGGATTGCATTTGAAACCCAAAACAGTTTAATCCAAAAATTTATTCAACTATTTTCTAACAACTTAAAAATCAATCTGTTATGAGTAAATTAATAATGAGTCATCTTGATTATTTGGAGGCGGAAGCCATTTATATATTACGTGAAGTTGCAGCACAATTTGAACGCCCTGCATTGCTTTTTTCTGGCGGCAAGGATTCTATTTTATTGGTTCATTTGGCGATGAAGGCTTTTCGCCCTGCTAAATTGCCTTTTCCGTTGATTCACATCGACACAGGACACAATTTTGAAGAAGTTTTAGCTTTTCGGGACAATTTGGCGAAAAAATATGGGGAAAAGCTCATCGTCCGTAAAGTAGAAGATACGATTAAAAAACAACGTTTGAAAGACGCTAAAGGCAAATATCCAAGTCGTAATACGTTGCAAATCAATACTTTATTGGAAACGATTGAGGATTTGGAATTGGATGCGTGCATTGGCGGTGCGCGTCGGGATGAGGAAAAAGCGCGGGCAAAAGAACGGATTTTCAGTGTTCGGGACGAGTTTGGTCAATGGAATCCGAAGGCGCAACGCCCTGAATTGTGGCGCATTTTCAATGGGAAAATTCATAAAGGCGAAAATATGCGGGTGTTTCCGATTTCAAATTGGACGGAATTGGATGTTTGGAATTACATTCAGCGTGAAAAAATTGAATTGCCTCCGTTATACTTCGCTCATAATCGGAATTGCGTACTCACGGATAATCAACAACTTATAGCGGTGACGGAGCATATTCGGTTGGATACGGATGATTATATTGTGAATCGGAAAGTGCGGTTTCGCACGATTGGCGATGCGACTTGCACGGCGGCGGTGGAAAGTGAGGCTACGACGGTTGCGGGTATTATTGATGAACTTTTGCATGCAAAAATTTCGGAGCGCGGCGCGACGCGTTTAGATGACCGTCTTTCGGAAGCGGGCATGGAGGATAGAAAACGGAACGGTTATTTTTAAACAAACGGCGAAGAAACGAAATGGAATTATTAAAATTTATCACTTGTGGGAGCGTCGATGACGGTAAAAGTACCTTGATTGGGCGTTTACTTTATGATTCAAAAGCGGTTTCGAGTGATGTTTTGAACGTTATTGAAGCACAAACCCGTCAAAAACAGGGTGGTGCGATTGATTTATCGCTGTTAACCGACGGTTTGCGTGCGGAACGCGAACAAGGGATTACGATTGATGTTGCCTATAAATATTTTACGTCTTCTGTCCGCAAATTTATCATTGCGGACACGCCCGGACATATTCAATATACTCGAAATATGGTGACGGGTGCATCGCATACGGATGCGGCGATTGTGTTGATTGATGCTCGCAAAGGCGTTGTGGAACAAACGATTCGGCATAGTTTATTGGTTCATTTGTTGGGAATTCCGCATTTAATTGTGGCAATTAACAAAATGGATTTGGTTCATTTTGACAAAATCGTTTTTGACAAAATCGTAGTGGATTATCAGCAATTAGCGACCACTTTGGGGATTAAAAAGGTTCGTTTTGTGCCTGTCAGTGCTTTAAATGGAGATAATGTTGTGCATGCTTCTAACGCAATGCCTTGGTACACAGGGGAAAGTTTATTAAAAATTTTAGAAACATTAGAAGTGGCGATTCATACAGAGACTCCGCGTTTTCAAGTGCAATATGTGATTCGCCCGCGTTCGGCGGAATATCCCGATTATCGGGGTTATGCGGGACAAGTATTGAGTGGAACGTACCGAGTAGGCGATAAAGTAAAGGTTTTGCCGACGGATATTGATTCTCAAATTACCTTTATTGAGATGAATCAAAAACATGTTTTGCAAGCGAATGCTTTGCAATCCATTGTTTTACACTTGAAAGATGATATTGATATAAGTCGTGGAGATTCGATAGTTGTGTTGGGGGAAGGCAGTGTGGAACCGCAGGTTTCACAAAATATTCAAGCGACGATTTGTTGGTTTGACGAAACGGTGGATTTGAGAACAAATGCAAAATTTTTATTGCAACAAAATGCAACAACCGTAAAAGCGATTGTAAAAAGCATTGATTTTCAAATAGATGTGAATACATTGGTTCAGAACAAAGTTCGGACGGCAAGTTTGAATGATGTCGTTCAAGTGCAATTGCGGACAGCGCGTCCCCTTGTTTTTGATGCCTATCAAGACAATCGGCAAACGGGTGCATTTATTTTGATTGATGAACAGACGAATCAAACAGTTGCCGCAGGGATGATTTCCAATCAAACAACTTTGAATTAGGATTAAATGACAAAAAAATCTAAAATATTCATCGTAGGCGCGGGCATTGGAGACCCCGAACTGATGACGCTGAAAGCGAAAAAAGTGATTGAGTCGGCGGATGTTATATTGTATGACGCGTTGGCGAATCCAGTCATTTTAGAGTGGGCGAAGGCACACGCCTTAAAAATTTTTGTTGGAAAACGCAAAGGTTATAAGCCTTATTCGCAAACGGAGATTCAAGAAATGTTGATTGAATATGCTGAAAATGGGAATCAAGTGGTGCGTTTAAAAGGGGGCGACCCTTTCGTTTTGGGTCGCGGTCGGGAAGAAATGGCGGCAGCGCAATTGGAAAACATTGATACTGAATACATTGCGGGTATTTCGAGTGCAATTGCAGCTCCTGCGAGCATTGGGATTCCTGTGACGTATCGAGGAGTGAGTCAAAGTTTTTGGGTGATGACGGCTACGAATGAAGCCAATCAATTGACGCATGAAATTGCACAAGCGGCAGCAACGCAAGCAACGGTGGTGATATTGATGGGATGGTCTCATTTACAGGCGATTACAAATATATTTTTAAAATATAGAAATTCAGATACACCGATTGCTATCATTCAAAATGCGTCGCTTCCGAATGAAAATGCAATTGTTAGCGACCTTGAAAATATTGTTGAAGCGGCGACTGAGGCGAATTTAGGTACTCCTGCGGTGATTGTGATTGGTGAAGTGGTGCATTTTGCGGACGAAAAGTATAGAAAACAACCCATTTGGAGCAACCTGAATTTACTTGCTTAATGTTCATTTTTCAAATTCATCCTAAATAAAAAATTTAAAATCATGCTTTTTCATTCTCAACATAAACCTGCGGTTTTCGATAAAGAAGCGGTGGATAAATTGGCTAAAAGTTTGCCAAAAGAGCAATTATTATGGCTAAGTGGTTATTTTTACGGACTTTATGAATCTAATAATGCGGTTATAAATACTACTGAACCCGTTGTTGAAACGCCTCAAATTACGATTTTATACGCTTCTCAATCGGGCAATAGTAAAAAAGCAGCCAATCAAACGGCGGAAAAAATTAAAACAAAAGGTTGGAAAACGGCGGTTGTGGATATGGCGGATTATCAGCAACGGCAGTTGAAAACAGAGCGTTTTTTGTTGCTGGTGGTCAGCACCTATGGGGAAGGAGAACCGCCTGCGGCTGCGGAAACGTTTTATAATTGGCTTCATAGTGCGCGTGCGCCGCGTTTGCCAGAATTAAATTTTGCTGTTTTGGCTTTGGGCGATACGAGTTATTTGCATTTTTGCAAAACGGGACAGGATTTCGATACTCGTTTGGAGCAATTAGGCGCGAAACGGTTGGTAAACAGAGCAGATTGTGATGTGGATTTTCAATCCGATGCGGCGCAATGGATGGATTCTATTGTGGGACATATAAACGAATTAGCTGATTTTAAGGCAGCGGTTCAACCTTCTAACACTTTTGTTAAAGCACAAAAAGTTGAAAAAACGACAACTTATAATGCTAAAAATCCATTTCAAGCGGAAATCGTGGAGAAAATTCAATTGAATGGGCGCGGTTCTGTGAAAGAAACCTATCATCTTGAATTTGCCACAGAAGGTTTGAAATATGAAGCGGGAGATGCTTTATATGTTTTGCCGTCGAATACGGAACGATTGGTTGCAACGGTTTTGAAAACGGTTCGGTTAGAACCTTCTATCTCTGTTAAATTTGATAATCAAATCCTTACACTTGGCGAAATTTTATTAAATCATGTAGAATTGTCTGTTTTGACCCGAAAAGGATTGACAGATTATTACAATTTTTCTAAAAATGAAAAGTTGGGTCAATTGCTTTTGGATAATGTGGGTTTGCAACAATATATTTACGGACGTGATGTAGTGGATTTATTGAATGATTTTCCAACGGATTTCAATGCGGAATCTTTTGTTAAAATTTTGAAAAAAATGCCTGCGCGAGCATATTCTTTGGCTTCGAGTCCGTTATTTTGCGCCGATGAAGCCCATTTGACGGTTAGCGCGGTGCGTTATCAAGCGTTTGGACGGAAAAAAGAAGGGGTTTGCTCTACTTTTTTGGCAGATAGAATTGGCATTGGCGAAAAAGCAAAAGTGTATGTGCATGAAAACGAATATTTTAGGTTGCCAAAAGATGTAAATCAAAATATTATCATGGTCGGTGCGGGAACGGGCATTGCGCCGTTCCGAGCGTTTGCACAAGAGCGAGAAGTGACGGGGGCGACGGGTAAAAATTGGTTGTTTTTTGGGAATCCGAATTTTACAACGGACTTTTTATATCAATTGGAATGGCAACAATATTTGAAAAAAGGGACTTTGAACCGTTTGGATGTTGCTTTTTCGAGAGACCAAGCGGAAAAAATATATGTGCAACATCGGTTGTTGCAACAATCGAAACGCGTTTTTGATTGGTTGGAAAGTGGGGCAAATTTTTATGTTTGCGGGGATAAAAACCGTTTAGCGGGCGATATTGAACGCGCTTTGATTGAAATTGCAACGAAAGAGGGCAATTTTTCAACCGAAAAAGC
>JBDKKX010000361.1:0-6146 GCA_039795795.1 Bacteroidota bacterium
GGCAGATAGCGTCAATGGCACTTTTGAATATAATAGTGAGTTTCAAAATAATACAGTAAGTGATATTATTGCGGGTTCTTTGATTTCTGCCGATGAACTCAAAGGCAAACCTTCAGGTTCACTCTTAGTGGTTGGCGCGGCGCGTTTGGACATTGCGATTGCAGATACGGTGCGTATTTCCAAGTCTTTTGGCTTAGAGAAGTCCCCTTTTTCGGGCATTATTTCGACAGGACATGGGAGTTATAGCCGTCAAACCATTGAGTATATTCAAAAAAATCAAATACCAGTGATTCGCACCATGCTTGAAACTTATGGTGCAGTGTTGAAAATCTCTCGCATTGAGGTTAAAATCAATCAGCAAACGCCTTGGAAAGTGATGCGGGCGATTGAAATGATTGAAAAAAACGTCAATTTAGATTATATTTTAGAAAAAAGTAAATTATAATACGATGGAAAACAAGCAAAAATGGAATGTTTTGACTCCTTCTGAAGAACGAATTATCGTTTACAAAGGAACCGAATATCCTTTCACGGGTAAGTATAACAAAAATGATGCAAAAGGCGTTTACGTTTGTCGGCGTTGCAACGCAACTTTGTATCGTTCGGACGATAAATTTGATTCTGGCTGTGGGTGGCCTTCTTTTGATGATGAAATTGAAGGAGCAATTGCTACCGTTCCAGACCCAGATGGTCGTCGGATTGAAATCGTTTGTTCCAATTGCGACGGGCATTTAGGACACGTTTTCAAAGGGGAACGATTTACGCCTAAAAATGTACGACATTGTGTCAATTCCATTTCATTAGATTTTGTACCCGAAAAACCTTAGTACGGGACAAAAAAAAGGTGTAGAGCGAATGGGAACACGGATGACGCGGATTTTACGAATTTACACGGATTTTTTTGATTTTATGCTGAATTTTAAGCCTAAATTTAAAAAAATCCGTGTAAATTCGTAAAATCCGTGTCCTCCGTGTTCCCATTCGTATCGTAATTTTTTTTTGTCCGTACTGATCTGAAAAACTTTAAATTTTTTTTCAACAGAAACCAATTTTTCAATCAAATAGAAAATGACGAACGTTGAATGACGAATGATGAATGATAAATGATGAATGATGAATTTGATAAAAATTCATCATTCATCATTTATCATTCATCATTCATCATTTATCACTCATCATTAAAAGTCAAAATATGGATTATTTCGAGGAGTCATTAAAACTGCACCGCAAGCATCGTGGGAAAATCAAAGTGATGCCTAAATTACCTGCCAAAACCAAGGATGATTTATCCTTAGCTTACTCACCAGGCGTTGCCGCACCTTGTAAAGCCATTCACGAAAACCCAGAAACGGTCTATGACTATACTATTAAAGGTAGTACGGTTGCAATTGTGAGCGATGGTTCTGCGGTTTTGGGATTGGGCAACATTGGCGCGAAAGCCGCCATCCCTGTCATGGAAGGAAAAGCAATGCTTTTCAAACATTTTGCAGGATTAGATGCCTTCCCCATTTGTGTCGAAACACAGGATACGGAACAAATTATTCAATTGGTGAAAAATATTGCACCAGTTTTTGGCGGGGTTAATTTGGAAGACATTTCTGCACCGCGTTGTTTTGAAATTGAAAACCGTTTACAAGACATCGGCATTCCTGTTTTCCACGATGACCAACATGGAACAGCTGTGGTAACGTTAGCAGGTTTGTTGAATGCTTGTAAAGTGGTTCATAAAAAAATGTCTGATTTGACGGTCGTTGTCAATGGTTCTGGGGCGGCAGGCGGTGCGATAGCGCGTTTATTGAGTGGTTTTGGCAACGATGACCCTGATTTTGTGCCTGTCAAAAGCGTTATGATGTGTGATACCAAAGGCATTATTCATCAAGGGCGTACCGATTTAACGGACATCAAAAAGGAGTTTTTGTCCTTTACTAACCATGAAAATCGGCAAGGAAACTTGTTTGATGCGATGCGAGGAGCAGATGTATTTGTAGGCGTTAGCGTTGCTAATTTATTGACTGCTAAGGATATACAATTAATGAATCCGAATAGTATTATTTTTGCATTGGCAAATCCAGTGCCTGAAATCATGCCCGAGGAAGCGTATAAAGGAGGTGCCGCAGTGGTAGGAACGGGCAGAAGTGATTTGCCGAATCAAGTGAATAATGTATTGGGTTATCCGGGCATTTTCAAAGGTGCGTTGGAGGCGCGAGCGAAGCAAATTACCTTGAAAATGAAGGTTGCAGCAGCGTATGCGATTGCGAGTTGCGTCAAAAAACCAAATCGAGATATGATTATTCCGTCTCCGTTGAATAAAAGAGTAGTTAAAGCTGTTGCGGCGGCGGTTAAAGCAGCAGTTTAGGTTTCAGAACAAAAGTTACAAAAGGTTTGTTCCTCTTGTAACTTTTGTTCTAAAAAAAATCTTTTTTCTTAAAATCAAATTCAGATGGCTTTAAAAATCAATTTGTTGATGCCCTTGACGATGATAGCGGTATTCACTTTCGCTCAAGCGGATTACAAAACGGATATGCGCAAAGTAGATGCCTTGATAGCTA
This sequence comes from Bacteroidota bacterium, assembly GCA_039795795.1. GTDB lineage: Bacteria > Bacteroidota > Bacteroidia > Chitinophagales > Saprospiraceae > JAAFJT01. The sequence goes on from JBDKKX010000361.1 coordinate 2,550, forward strand.
AAGCGCAACTTTTGGACAAAAAAACTGCCGCAGACGTAGAAGAATTGCGCCTTCATCATCATCGAATTGAGGAGGAAATTGCCGACGCAGAAACTCAACCTTCTGGAAATACGAAACAACTTATCAAAACATTGGAAGCTCAATTGAGTTCCATCAAAAAACAAGAGAAAGTGGCGCAAAAACGCCGCAAAGAAGCTAATGAATTTTTAATGGATGCGACCGTCCTTAGCAAATTACCGCTGCTCAAACGAGGTAAAAAAATTGCGGATATGGAGCAAAAGTATGGTGCGGTCGTTTTTGATAGCACTACTGGCGAACCTGTGTTGACGGAAGTGCCTTCTGCGGTTGTCATTCCGCCTCCTGTGGTCGTTCCTGACCCTCCAAAACCGATTGAAGTGCCTGTTCCCACCAATGAACCCCAACAGGCTACGGCTAATTCCGACGAAACTGCACCTGTTGTGCGAGAACCCGAAGTGCCCAAGAAAAAACAGCGCAATAAAAATAAAAACAAAAATGCAACGCCTGAGGAGCCTCAAGTTAAATTTGCTAAATATGAAGCGAGCAAAGACGTGATGCTAAACCCGCCAAGCCATCATTGCGCAGTAGAGTTTGATGGCAAGGATGCGTTTACAGGAAAATTCAAAAAAGTATTAAAAAGTCAATTGTTGTTCACGCACACAGAAGATTTTATGCGGGCGACGATGGGCAATAAAGATTATATTACTTGCGAAGTGCAGGTTTCCCAAGTGCAAGGCGGTTTTACGTATTTGAATTTGATTTTCAAAATTGCGTCTCGGGATGCGCAACGGACTTTTGGTTTGTTGGACAAAGGGAGTCCGATTTCGTTTAAATATATTAATGGTAAAAACAGTACGTTTTCCAATACCAAAACGGATATTGGTGTGATAGACCCATCGGGGCAATTTACAGTTTATAAGGCAACTTGTGAATTAGCTGGTTCTGCCTCTAAAGTATTGAAAGAGAATGAATTAGATGTGATACGGGTTGCATGGAGTGCGGGTTTTGAAGATTATGAAATTGTAAATATGGATGTGATTCAAGATTTATTAAAATGCTTAGAAGCAAAATAAAAAAATGAAACTTTGGCAAAAAACAGCTGTAAAAAGCAATACTGCCCAAAATGTGGATCAATTTACGGTTGGGAAAGACCGCGAATTGGATATTTTTTTGGCAAAATACGACATTCAAGGTTCGTTAGCGCATATCACGATGTTATCTGAAGTGGGTTTGCTGCCCCAAGCAGATTTGCAACCGCTTCAAACCGCGCTTAAAAAACTGTATCGTCAAGCTACAAAAGGCAATTTAGTCATTGAGGACGGCATTGAAGACATTCATTCCCAAGTAGAATTTTTGTTAACGCAACAATTGGGTGATTTAGGCAAGCGAATTCACGCGGGTAGAAGCCGCAATGACCAAGTTTTGGTGGATTTGAAACTCTTTTTCCGCGCAGAAATCCGTGAAATCACGGAAAAAGTAGGCGTTTTAGCAAAAACATTGTTACAACAAAGCGACAAATATCAACATGTCTTAATGCCGGGCTACACGCATTTGCAAGCAGCGATGGTTTCGTCATTTGGTTTATGGTTTGGCGCGTATGCGGAAACGTTGACCGATGATTTATTGCAATTGCAAGCGGTTTATAAAATTGTGAATCAAAATCCATTAGGTTCAGGCGCGGGTTATGGCGGTTCGTTGCCTTTGAATCGGCAGCGCACGACGGAATTATTGGGTTTCGAGGAAATGAATTATAATGTTGTACATGCTCAAATGGGGCGCGGCAAATCAGAACATTTTGTTAGTTTTGGAATAGCGGCAGTTGCGCATACTTTAGCCAAATTATCTATGGATATTTGCCTGTACATGAATCAAAATTTTGATTTTATGACGCTTCCAGATGAATTGACGACAGGTAGTAGCATTATGCCGCATAAAAAAAATCCTGATGTTTTTGAATTGATTCGAGCAAAATGCAATCGTTTACAAAGTTTGCCGAGTGAAGTGGCGTTATTGACGAGTAATTTGCCGAGTGGTTATCATCGAGATTTTCAATTATTGAAAGAAATTGTATTTCCTGCGATTTCAACTTTGAAAGAATGTTTAGAAATGACCGATTTCATGGTTCAACAATTGAAAATTAAAAATAACATTTTAAAAGATGCAAAATATAAGTATTTATACACCGTTGAAGCCGTGAATGAATTGGTGATGAATGGGCTTCCGTTCCGAGATGCGTATCGTCAAGTGGGGCAATCCGTTGATAATCAAACATTTAGTTATGATAAACCGATTCATCATACCCATGAAGGCAGTATCGGCAATTTGTGTAATGATGCGATTCAAGCAAAGATAGAGCGCATTTTAAAAAGTTTTGATTTTGAAAAAACAGATTCAGTTATAAAACAATTAGTTTTCTAACTGAAATAAACGCCTTCATTTTAAATTTTATAAAAAATAAGGATCGCTGATTTTTCGAGTGAAAATGATTATTATTAACCATTGATTATCTGGATTTGCATGAATTGATAACTAATTCGTGCAAATATAGATAATCAATGGTTAATAATAATCATTCTTTGAACGATGATTACGCTAAAATGATTGTTTTACAAAAATCAATGGCAACTTCGACCCTATCACGCTTATCATCTTCAATTAAATAAATTTTATCGTCTTCTTTACGCCCCTTAAAATTTTCATAACAATAATCCGATAGTTCAAAGTCAGGAGGCATAACAATACGCCATCCTAATTCTTCACAATATAATTGGATACCATTTTCCAAAACCAAAGGACTTTCTTCAGTACCATATGTCCAACATTTGCTCAGTTTGCAAATTTCTTCATCATTAATTCTTATTGCAACCGTGCGAACGTAAGGATTAATGTGATATCCCTTTAAAGTCCCTGCCGTTAAATTTCTGAGTTCAAAATTTGCTTCATTAGTCTTGAATGAGTATAAATTATAGCCGCTATTTGTCATCTCAGGATACTTAGCAAAATAATAAAGCCAATTATTCGACGATTTATGAGTGCTAGTTTCTAACCAGCGTGCAATCATGGTTTCCAATCTTTCAATAAAAGTACCTTCGAATTGCAGAATTCCGATTAAAAATTTAGCTAAATTTATTTTGGGATCTTTTCTGGAATACGTTAAAATAGTTTCCCATTCCTCTGCATGACCGAAAAACCATTTAGCGCCGAGTCCACTGTTGTTTGCCCAAATATCATAACTCTTGCTGTACAAACTCAATGCTCTAACAATGAGTCCATTTGTCTCTTTCTTGTTACGCAATTTCCAAACTACATCAAATACAATATAAAAATTTTTAATATTTTCTATATGATTAAGTAAATCAAAGTTATGAATGCTACCTTTTAGCAAACAGTGATCCTCAAATTTAAAAATATCAGACTTTAATGTAGGGTGCTTGATAATAATACGTGCTTTCTCCTTTTCAAAATCCAACGATTCAGCCGAAAATCCACTATTTTTAATATTTTTAGATTCTAAATACTCGTAAATGCACCCTTGCTGCATTAGATGTAATTTAATCGTGTCCAATTGGCTGTGCAACA
>JBDKKX010000362.1:0-6136 GCA_039795795.1 Bacteroidota bacterium
GTAAGAATTCTGTATTTCGGTTGGGCAAGACGCGATAAATCGCGTCTCTACGAATCCACAAACCTTATTTGGAACAGCACTAGTTTTTGCATCGAATGAAACATCCCAAAAAATCCGTGTAAATCCGTCCAATCCGTGTCCTCTGTGTTCCCATTCGTATCCCAATCGTATTTATTGTTTTACAAATTTGATATTCGTTGTCGGGTTATTGGAAGTAATGGACACCACATACATTCCACTCGCTAAATCCGTTATCGGAATCGTCGTTTTATCACTGCCCGACGTGTTCACATTGTTATCCGAAATTTTCCTGCCTAACATATCATAAATGATAATTCTATCACTCGATTTGAAATCATATTTGCCTTCAATCGTGATAGATTGATTCGCAGGATTCGGATAAAGTTTGAAAAGTGGGAGATTTGCCAAATCTTTTGCAGGGGTTAATTGCGGCGCGGCTACGGGCTCCCGAACCGACAGTGGACTATTCCATTCTAATTTACAAAGTGCTTGTCCGCCTTTTTCATAATATTCTAATCGAATGGGATAGGCAGTACAGGCTTCCAGATTGATTTTCGCCATATATTCTGTGGCAGGTTGATCCACCCAAGCATTGACCAGCAATTGATTATTCACCCACAAACGTACTCCGTCATCTGCTGTCACGTAAAAAAAGTAAGTGCCTGCATCCTTTGTTTTGATGCTGCCCGTAAAGCGCGCTTTGAAAAAATCATTGCTAATCCCTGCGGGCGAACCCGCGCCCCAATCAAAATAAATACTCGGTTCGATTCGAGAGACAGTTGCCGCCATTGGAAAAGTATCCGTAAGGACGATATTACTAAAATATTCTGCCCTCAATCCTGTGCCATTCCCCACACAAGCAGCCGTCGGTGTAAACAATTGAGAAGCTGGTATGACTTCTTTGCAAATCCCCGCCGCACTCCATTGCAATACGCAAGACGCAAGATTCGTTTGTGCGTAATATTCTAATTGGATGTCATAATCGGTATTTTTTTGCAAGGCAATCGTGCCCGTATGCGTTTGCGGATTGCCCGCCTTCCAATGGTTGATAATTTGCACGTTATTGACCCAAAGCCTTACCGCATCGCTCGCGGTGACGTAAATCGTGTAATTGTCATCCGTCAGGGGACGCAATTTCCCTGTCCACCGCACTTTGAAATGGTCTTTGCTAATCGTTGCCGCAGGACTGCCCGTTCCCCAATTATAATTAACCGTTTCATTCAATTGAATGACATCCGCTTGGGCAGGAAAATCATTGCTATTTGAGTTGCTAAAATATTCTGTTTTTAACCCAATCCCATTGCCGTACTGCACCGCCGCCAGATTATTGCACTGCAAGCCATAAACTTTGATGCCATTTGAAAAAGTCGGTACAAATACTTTTCCATTGGCAACTGTTACCGAATTAAATTTGGCAAATTTCCCTAAAACATCTCGTGGATTTAAATCGGTATGCCAAAGTTCGCCCGCACTCACATCCTCTGCCCGATAAGCAGCCAACGTACCGGGACGAACTAAATTATTCGCATTCCCACTCGTCGGAAAATAAGCCCACACGATGCCCGAAGTGGCATCTTGACCATTGCTCGAAACGGATAACATCGCGCCCGGCATCCCATTATCCAGATTCCGATTGCCTTGTTTAAAGGTTTTTGAAAATTTATGGGTATTTTTATCGAAAGGAAACTGCCGCAATTTAAAACTTTCCGACCAAGCATAAACAAAAGCGGCATTGTTTAACTCGGCATAAACTGGCGAACCGTGTACATGCACATAGCCCGTTCTCCCCGGATTAAATTCCAAAGTATCCAACACTTGGGCATTATTGTTGGTCAGCCTGCCCATTTTATTGTAATCGACCACATAAGAAATCCCTTCCTTAGAACCCGAAACTGTTAAATTCGTATTGGGAATCATCAACACGCCGTCGCAACCGTAATCTAAATCTTGCGCATCTAAATAATTATAATTTGCAGGCGTAAACCAATCCAACAAGTTTAATTGGGGGCTGAGTTTAATCAAACTTTCACTTCTGCCGCCTGATAAGTCATTATTATCGGTGCCCGTCGTACCATTACCTGTTGCGACGTACAAATTATTGTCTTCGCCGACCGTGATGCCTTGTCCCGCCATCCAAATTCCTGCGGCATGACCATTCGGGGTTGCATTGTAAGTATATTTCAAGTTCAAATTTGCTGCGTCGAAACCCAGAATCCAACCGTGATACGCGCCCCAATCGCAATGAGAAGCCGTTGCCACATATACGACCTGATTGTGCAGCAATAAAGCGGTTCGTTGATTTTGATATTTGGCATCATACCGAACGATGCCATTCACACTGCCCGAACCACTCCCATTGACTTGTGCATCCATTAATTTGGGGCTACCAGTTCGATGTTGCCCAGTGGTCATGTCCAATGCGTTGAAATAGGCATAAAATTTCCCATTAACATCAATGGTTTTGGTAGCAACGTAAAGGGTTTTGGAAATTGTATCTATGACGGGTGTGCCGACCAATCCAAATTTTCCAGAAAAATCACGGTAATTCCCGCCACAAGGTTTGCCATAAACGGGGTCAGACAAGTCAAAAATGTCAGGAGCTCTTTGTCCCGCAGGATTAAGATTGCTTTCCCAAAGCGGAGTCGGTTGTGAAACGTCGTCTGCATTGAAAGCATATACCGTATTATTCACGGTCGCGACAAATAATACGGTACCTGTAAAATTGCCAATCGTCGTTCGAGTGGTAATCAACGGTTGTGCATACACTTGGTCGTCCACCGAGAGCGTATTCGTCAATGCAAATTTTGCAGGATTGACATTGGATGGACGCAGTATCGTTTCTTTGTCATTCCAACCCGTGCGTTTGTTGTTATTATGCTGCGTCAGCACGGCGGTTTGTGCATAACACAAGCAAGGCAGCAGCCAGAGGAGCAATTGTTGAAGTTTGAGCAACATATTGAATGGTTTATAAATACAAAATTAAGAGGCATTTGGAAAAAGACAAGGACAAACAAAGGTACGACAAAAGGCTGAATACTTCGCGTTTGTTCTTTTTATTGTTTTTAGGGCTTTTATCCTTGAACACTTTTGTTTCTTTTGTAACTTTTATCACTTTTGTTCTAAGAACTTTTGTGCCCTTTGTAACTTTTATTACTTTTGTTCTGAAAAAAAAGAACAAAAATTTTTTCAAAAATTGCATGAATAAGTACAACCTCCATATAAATGGAAAAAAAGTAACAGTTGAGGCTGCTCCAGATACGCCCATGCTTTGGGTCATTCGGGATTATGTCGGACTCAAAGGGACAAAATTTGGTTGCGGCATGGCTCAATGCGGTGCTTGCACGATTCATCTGGATGGACAACCTGTTCGTGCTTGCCAAACCCCTGTTTCCACCCTCAAAGCGAAGCAGCAAATTACAACGATTGAAGGCATTTCTGCCAATTTGGATCACGTCATTCAAAAAGCATGGATTGAAGAGCAAGTTCCTCAATGTGGTTATTGTCAATCGGGTCAAATCATGTCGGCAGTGGCGTTGTTGAAGGCAAAGCCGAAGCCCACTGATGATGAAATTGATACTTATATGTCAGGCAATTTATGTCGTTGTGGGACGTATGATAGCATTCGCAAAGCGATTCATCGGGCGGCTGATTTATTGAAAAAAGAATAAAATCAGTTCCCGATTCAAATTTCTTTCTAAAAATTTTATCTATTTCAAATTATGCCAAATAAAAATAACGTCGTGGATCGCCGTGATTTCTTGCGTTATGCGGGATTGACTGGGGCGGCATTCATTTTGGGGATGCCTGCGGTGTCGGCAAAAGAGGCGAATGCGCTTGCGAACCTTTCAGATGCAGCAGATTTATATAATTTAAGTCCGTATATCATCATTGAAAAATCGGGTCAAATTACCCTTTTCAATACTAAACCGGATATGGGACAAGGGACTTTTCAATCGATTCCTGCCTTAATTGCTGAAGAATTGGAAGTTTCGCCACAACAATATATCGTTAAACAAACAGGTGGCGAATCTAAATTTGGTAAAATGCAATTTTCGGGCGGTAGCTTTTCGGTTCGGATGAGCTATATGGAAATGCGTAAAGTGGGTGCGGCGGCGCGTGAAATGCTTATCACGGCGGCGAGTCAAAAATGGGGTGTTCCGATTGCGGAATGTTATGCGGAAAATGCCCAAATTTATCATAAACCGTCGGGCAAAAGGGTGGGTTATGGGGATTTAGCGGAAGCGGCGGCGAAATTGGAAGTGCCGAAAGAGCCGAAACTGAAAGAGGCAAAAGATTTTAAATTGTTGGGAAAATCGTTGCAACGGCAAGATATTCCGTTAAAAGTGTCGGGGAAAGCGGTGTTTGGGATTGATGTGGAGGTGCCGAACATGGTGTATGCGACGATTGAACGCTGTCCTGTTTTTGGGGCGACTTTGGTGGATTTTGATGCGAAAGCGGCTTTGAAAGTGGAAGGCGTTGAAAAAGTGATAGCAGTAGAGCGTATTTTTGGCAACGTGGTTTCAAAAGGCGTTGCGGTAATTGCTAAAAACTATTGGGCGGCGGTCAAAGGACGTAAAGTATTGAAAATCAATTGGAATTACAATGGAAAAAATACGTTTAATTCCAAAGATTACGAACAAAGTCTTCGGGATTTAGCTAAAACGGACGGGGTTGTTGCGCATAATGCGGGTGATTTTGACAAAGTTTTCAAAGAAACGCCGAATCAAATTGAGGCTTTTTACGAAACGCCTTTTGTATCGCATTCGCCGATGGAGCCGATGAATTGTTTAGCGGATTGGAAGCCGAATAATCAATTGGAAGTTTGGACTTCTACACAGAATCCGAGTGATATTATGGATAAATTGAGTAAACAATTTGCGTTGAAAGAAGGGGATTTGAAAATAAATGTAACGTTTAATGGCGGCGGTTTTGGTCGCCGCTTGTTTGGGGATTTTGTAGGAGAGGCAGCGCAATTGTCTAAAAATGTTCAAAAACCAGTCAAATTGATTTGGTCTCGTGAAGATGATACAGAAATGGGACCGTTCCGCCCGCCGACTTTTTCTGCCTTGAAAGGTGCGGTTTCAGCAGAAGGCAAAGCAGTTGCTTTTCAACATAAGGTTATTTCACCCTCTATAGATTATTGTCTTAACGCCACTTATGACAAAACGAAGCCAGACAAAATGATGACCGAAGGCATCAGTGAGCAAAAATATGAGATTCCGAACATGAAAAATTTATATGTTTTTTCGGAATTACATGTGCCTGTAGCTTATTGGCGTTCGGTGACGAGTGCGACGTTGGCGTTTGCGCAGGAATGTTTTGTCGATGAAATGGCGGTTAAAGCGGGGAAAGATCCGCTTGATTTTAGATTGAGTATGTTGGCGAAAGATTCGGATACGAAACGGGTTTTATTGAAATTGCGTGAAATCTCGAATTGGGATACGGCTTTGCCCGCAGGGAAAGGGCGCGGTGTGGCGCAATGGGAATTTTTTGCGGGTCTTGGCGGCAACGTCGTGGAAGTGACGAAGCAAGCAGATGGCTCTATTAAAATAGATAAAGTATTGGCAGTCATTGATTTAGGAACGGTTGTGAATCCCGATAATGTCAAAGCGCAAGTGAAAGGGGCGATTGTGATGGGGATTACGGCGGCGATTAAAAATGGGATTACTTTTGCAAACGGGCGGGCAGAGCAATCTAATTTTCATAATAATCCGATTTTGCGCATCCACGAAATGCCGAAAATTGAAGTGCATATTTTGGCGGAAGGCGGCAAAAATATTAAAGGAGTGGGCGAACCGGGGTTGCCGCCTGTCGCGCCCGCGTTATCGAATGCGATTTTCAAGGCGACAGGGAAGCGCATTCGGCGCATGCCTTTTGATTTGGAAAAATAGGAATTGGGATTAAATGGGATTTTTTTTGGATTAAATGGGATTGATTTTTTTGGATTTGTGGGATTTTGCGTATTGCAATGGGATGTTTCATTGGGCGCGAAAAGTAGGTTACACTTTGGGATACATTAGGATACGAATGGATGTACGGATTCTACGGATTTCACCGATTCGTACGGATTTTTTTTATTTTTTGCTGGAAACAAAGCATTGAGGTTTAAAAAAAT
>JBDKKX010000363.1:0-6115 GCA_039795795.1 Bacteroidota bacterium
TAAATAAGATTGATTTTTAAGATTCACAGGATTTAAATACTGCAAATACTGCAAATCCTATAAATCTTAAAAATCAATCTTATTTAATCCAAAAAAAATCTTATTTAATCCCAATTCCAGCGTACCACCTAATTTAGGTGAAAAAACAAAAAAGCTCAACGAGAACCGTTGAGCTTTTTTCGTTGTGGGCAAAACCGTCTTCTTAACGGTTGCCACCAGCTTGTTCAGTAGGGAAAAGTTGGCTTGGATAAACGCCAATCGTCGTTAATGCCCAAAATGCTTGTTGTACGACTTGTTTATCTTCTTGATACGTGATGCCGTACCATTGATCGCGGCTCGTCATCACCGATAAATCCGCTTTACCCGTTTGAATCAGCTCATTGGCAATGCGCGGAATATAAAATTCAGCAGATGCGTTGTGACCCTGCTCCGCAACGAATTGAACAAACATTTTACGCGCAGTTTCAAAAACTTTAGGCGAAAAACCCCAATAATTCATCGAAACAATGGTATCCTCTGCTAACGGATGTTTGCCCTGATGCTCATCATAATAATAAATTTGTCCATTCGATTCCCGAATAATTTTAGTCCGTTCGGTCACGTCGGTCAACAAATTGTTCGCATCTTTTGCGCAAACGCCGCGACTCACCGAACCATTTTCCGACAAAGTGTTTTTCAACAAGTAACCCACCATTCCAAGATGTTTGGAATTACACTTTTTGACTAAAAACTGCGCCATTTGACGGAAAGAATCATATCCGTAAAAATCATCTGCGTTGATAACCAAAAAAGGTTCGTTAATCAAGTGTTGCGCCACGAGCATTGCGTGACCTGTGCCCCAAGGTTTTTTGCGTTCAGGGAATTTAGAAATGCCTTCAATCGGCGAATCAATTTCTTGAAAAGCATATTCGATTTTGATTTTGCCCTCGAATTTGCCTGCAAATTTTTCTTTGAAATCCGCTTCAATGCTCTTGCGGATGACAAAAACGACTTTACCGAAACCAGCGCGAATGGCATCAAACACCGAATATTCGATGATGGCTTCACCGTTCGGACCGATGGAATCAGCTTGTTTCAAGCCGCCGTAACGACTGCCCATACCGGCAGCAAGGATTAATAGGGTTGGCTTCATAGAAGTACCGTTATTCAAGTGATGGACGTGCTTGCAAAATGCTATTAAGGCACGTTTTGAAATTATTTGTTAAAATGTATGACTTTTGACACTTGCCTAAGTCAAGCGCGGAGTATCAAAGCCGCAAAATTAGAAAGCGTTTTGTTATTTTTTATACCGTAAAAAGTATAAAAAAACACTTGCGAGGGCTAAAAGCGCAAAGTAACGTTCCAGTGACTGCATTTTATGATGCAATTTACAACAAAAGCGGCAAACAAGTGGACTTTTTCTACTCCTTTTCCCGAAACTGTGACGTTGCAACAACGTAAATTTTGTTTTAAAAGTTCCTTTCATTTTTCGTTCCGTTAAAACAAAACGGGCTAAAAACAGCTATTTTTGATTAAAAATGCTTTAAAACTTTCAGATTTTAAAAAAAAATTCGATTTTTGTCAAAAATAAAGTCAATCTTTTGGGTGCAACCCAAATTATCGCGCATTTTGCCACGAATTACACGAATTAGCACGAATCATTTGTGAAAATTCGTGTAATTCGTGGCTATCGTAACAATTTAGGATGCACCCAATCTTTTTAAATCAACGGGGTTTCAATTGATTTTCCATCCTTGAAATCTGTAAAAATCAACTTATGACGGCAACCAAACCGAATTACACGCAACAAATTACGATGATAGGGATTCTATTTTTCGTATTTGGCTTGGTGACATGGCTCAATGGAATTCTAATTCCTTTTTTAAAACTTTCCTGCCAACTCACAGACCAGCAGGCTTTTTATGTAGCGACGGCTTTTTTTGCCGCTTATTTTTTCCTTGCATTACCCGCTTCTGAGATTTTAAAACAATTTGGTACGAAGCAAGGGATGTCCATCGGCTTGGTTGTCATGGCAATTGGCTCGTTAATCTTCATTCCTGCCGCGCATTATCGGAGTTTTCCGTTATTTTTGACGGGATTATTTGGTCAAGGCATGGGATTAGCGTTGTTGCAAACGGCGGTAAACCCGTATGTCAGCGTCATCGGTCCCATCGAATCGGCGGCGCAACGCATTAGTATCATGGGGATTTGCAATAAATTAGCGGGCATTTTAGGGAATCTTGTTTTTGGAGCGATTTTATTAAAAAATTCAGACCAAATAGAAAAGCAAATCAACGCTACAACAGACCTTCTCGCTAAAAACCAATTATTAGACAATTTAGCAAGTCGTGTTTTCTTGCCTTATGCGGGATTAGCCGTTTTACTTTCGGTCATGGCGGTTTGGATTAATCGTTCTTCTTTGCCGAATATTACAGAACAAGTTAGTACAGATAATAATGCGTTAAAGACTGAAAAAACGAGCCTTACGCAATATCCACATGTTTGGTTAGGCGCGTTAGCGATATTTTTTTACGTTGGTGCAGAAGTGATGGCAGGGGATTTAATAACCGTTTATGGCAAAAAATTGGGTTTCACGGGAGACGACAGTAAATATTTCACCTCTTTTGGCTTAATTGGGTTATTACTTGGTTATGTTGCCAGTATTTTTTTGATACCGCGTTTCATCAAACAAGAAATGTATTTATTGATTTCCACGATTTTAGGGATGATATTAACCGTCGGTTCATACATGACCACAGGTGGAACCGCTGTTACTTGTTTAGCAGCGTTAGGATTTGCCAATGCAGTGATGTGGCCCGCGATTTTCCCATTGGGCATCCATGGTTTAGGTAAATTAACGGATAGGGGTTCTGCATTATTGATTATGGGGATTGTTGGGGGCGCGCTGATTCCACCGTTTTATGGCTGGTTGTATGAAAAATCGGGTTTGGGATTGGATTTCCGTTCTGCGTTTTTGGCGATCATGCTCGTTTGTTACACCTATATATTATGGTTTGCATTGGTTGGGCATCGCGTCGGTAAACAAAATAATTGAAAAATCCTTGAATTAGGATTAAATGAGATTTTTTTGGGATTAAATAGGATTGATTTTAAGGATTTTTGGGGATTTTTAAAAACTATATAAATTCTTAAAAATCCCCAAAAAATCCTTAAAAATCAATCCTATTTAATCCTAAAAAAATCCTATTTAATCCTAATTCCAAAGTCCATAATTCAAAAATCATCCATAATGACAAAAAAAGTTTGCATTTTCCCCGGTTCCTTCGACCCCATCACAGTAGGTCATGTCGATTTAGTCCAACGCGCCTTACCGTTATTCGATAAAATCATCGTCGCCATCGGGACGAATTCACAAAAAAAGTCCCTTTTTCCCATCGAACAACGACTCAATTGGTTAAAATCAGTCTTTGCCGAAGATAAAAAAGTCCAAATTGACCAATTTGAAGGTTTGACTGCGCATTATTGCCAAAAAGTGGGCGCACATTACATTCTACGCGGTTGTCGAAATGCTGCCGATTTCGATTATGAAAAAACCATTTCGCAACTGAATCATATCGTTGGCGGCGGCTTGGAAACCCTTGTCTTGATTGCGCAACCCCAATATTCCCACATTAGCTCAACCATTGTGCGTGAAATCATTAAAGGTGGCGGTGATGCTTCCCCATTTATTCCGAAAATCGTTAAAATTTAAACTTTTTGCATGAAAATCGAATTTCGCGTCGTTGGCAAAACCAGTGAAGATTACTTGAAAGAAGGCATTTCCATTTATGAAAAAAGATTAAAACATTATATTGCATTTGAATCATTCATCATCCCCGACATCAAGAAAAAAATGGCACCCGACCTTTTAAAACAAGCAGAAGGAGAAGCCATTCTTGCCCCTTTGGAGCGAGAAGATTACCTTATTTTGTTGGATGAACACGGTAAAAACTATACCTCTGTCGAGTTTTCAGAATTTATAAGTCGATTTATGAACAATGGAACTAAAAAACTTGTTTTCCAAATTGGCGGTGCATTCGGATTTTCCGCGCCCGTCTATGAACGCGCACAAGCAAAATTATCGCTCTCAAAAATGACTTTTTCCCATCAAATGATTCGATTATTTTTTGTAGAGCAATTATACCGCGCTTTCAGCATTTTACGCAATGAAAAATATCATAATGAATAATTTGATTTTGGATTCCTACGGAATGACAAGTTTTTTTGTCATTCCGTAGGAATCCAAAATCTACAATCCGAAATCGTATGCCATCTCTTTCGCTGACCGCTATCATCGTCATCATGACCTGTTTGATTTCTTATCAAGCCTTCAATGACCCCGCATCAAAAGACAAATTGTTGCATCATCCTTACTACGAAAAACGCAAAAAGGAATATTATCGCATGATAACTTCTGGATTTGTCCATTCCGATTTCATGCATCTTTTTCTAAATATGTTTGTTTTATGGCAATTTGGAGGTGCTATTGAAAGTTTGTATATTGGCATTTTTGGAGATATATTTGGCAGAATTTGTTATTTATTATTATACATAAGTACATTATTTGTAACAGATTATCTTACTTATCGCAAATATCAAGATGATTATCAATATAGAAGTTTAGGCGCGTCTGCGGCAGTATCAGCGATGACGTTTATTTCTATTTTAATCAACCCTTGGGGTTGGATTTTCGTGATGATGATTCCTATGCCTTTCATTGTAATGGGCATCTTATATTTGGGTTACACCTATTATCAAGCAAAGCAAAATCCGTTTGGCGGCGGCATCGACCATCTTTCGCATTTGATTGGCTCGTTATATGGCATTGCATTTACGGTTGCCTTGAAACCAGAAATTATCTTGCATTTTTTAAGCAAATTGATGGAAGGACCGCACGCATTTTAATCTTTATTGTATTTCAAAACCTTTTATTTGTACGGATAGAAGCGATTTACTTAAAATTGTAGCGGTTTTACGCAAATTCAAGGAGATTTTATATCAAAAATTGCTATAAAGGTAGCCTCGAATTACACGAATTTTCACGAATCATTTTCACTTCGTGAAAATTCGTGCAATTCGAGGCTGTTTTTAAATGGTTCGCTCTTTTTCGAATCGTTTTGCAAATTCAACAAAGAAATCAACCGATTCGGGATTCCGAACAGACCCAATATTAATTGCCTTTTGCAATGGAATACCCATTAATATTTTTTTAACAGGCGTTTCTTGTTTTTTTCCAGAAATCGTATAAGGAATATCCTTTACTTCAATGATTTCATCGGGCACATGGCGCGGTGAATAAGCGATTTTTAACGCCAAATTAATTTTTTGTTTTAAAACCTCATTCAAAACAACGCCTTCCGAACATACCACAAAAAGAGGCATATAATGTTTTCCCCCTTTGAGTTCCAAATTGATAATCAAACTATCTTTGATTTCAGCAATTTTGTCCAAAACACGATAAATTTCAGCCGTCCCAATCCGCACGCCATGCCGATTCAACGTTGCGTCGGAACGCCCCAAAATCATTAAATAACCTTTTTCTGTAATTTTAACCCAATCCCCATGCCGCCAAATATGGGGATAGTGTTCAAAATAACTGCCGTTATATTTAGCATTATCGGGGTCATTCCAAAAATAAATAGGCATACTCGGCATCGGCGTAGCGAGAACCATTTCACCCACTTCATTGATAGTTGGTTCTCCTAAATCGTTCAAACTCAATATATTACAACCCAAACAACGACATTGGATCATTCCTTTTACCACAGGCAACAATGGATTTCCGCCCACAAAAGCGGTACAAATATCCGTTCCGCCACTGATGGACGCAAGCCAAACATCGGATTTGATATGACTATAAACGAATTCAAAGGCTTCGGGCGGCAAAGGCGAACCTGTGGAACCGATGCTCACCAAATTTTTTAATTGGAATATGGTTTTGAAATCTTTTTCGGACTTCATACAGGAAATCAAAAACGGCGCACTGGTTCCAAAGTGTTGAATATCAGCGAGTTCTGCAAATTTCCAAAGGCAATTTATATCTGGAAACGATGGACTGCCATCATATAAAACCAAGGTTGCGCCCAGCAAAAGGGCAGAATTTGCAAAATTCCACATCATCCAACCCGTCGTTCCG